>CAYTDF010000159.1:0-9163 GCA_964436365.1 uncultured bacterium
TTACCGTGCCGGGAGACAACCGAAATATAGAACGATGCCTGGGTGTCGGGGTTCACACAGACACAGAACTGGTCGATGTCGTCGCCTTGTCGCAGTAAAGCCATTCTTGGCCGCTCTCCTCATGCAATCTCAGCTGGGTACAAGACCGACACGCAGGAGACGTGTAGGTGACTCTCCGAGCTGGACCGAACTCTCGATCTTCCCCGCAACCCTAGCGGAGTGCGCCGTTCACCTCAAATACGTACAGACCCTCACCCTTTATCTGCACGGTTTCTTGCCCGATCAGACGTTCTGTCTTGTCGGGGGAGAGCAACGCGATGCGTTTACCGGTGAACGCTTTGGGTACGGTCACATCGGCGCTTACACCGGCGGGGATGCGCACCTCCAGACGCCACTGTTGTGGATCGCAGTAGACCCAGACGTCTCCTTTAGGCGTACGGGTATGTCCGGCGATATAGGGCAATCCGCCGGTGGCTGGCGCGATGTTGAGTCTTCCTCCGCCGGGTTCGGCGATACGCACTCCGAGCAAGGACTCGTGAAGCCACAGCAAGGGCAGGGCTCCCCAGCCGTGGGATCCGGTCTCGTCACTCGGCTGCGTGGGATTGATCTCACCCTCCTTCAGACCGAGATCTTCTCGTGAGACCCAGTACTCGGGCAGTGGGCCGCCGTAGGGACCCTGGAAGACGAGCGGAGTCGAGTTTCGCGGATTCCCCGGAAGATAGGGCGCGTAGCGCTCGATGAGGTGCGCCACCGCACGTTCCGCCAGACCGCAGTCGGCGAGGGCTGTCAGCGACCGGTAGCCGTAGGTCGGGTTATTCCAGCGGGTGACGCCCGCTGGGGGGGCGCCGACAGGGGCGGGGAAGGCGTAGTTCAAGTCCGCAAGGGCTTCCGCCTGCGTGAGCAGTCCCGAGAAGACCGCCACCGTTTGCCCGGCCTGGCTGTAGCCTCGCTCGATGGAAGCGTCCTGAGAATCCAATCGGTCGGCCACGTGCAGCGGACGTTTGCCATCGGCGGGAACTAGATGGTATTGCCTGAATGCTTTCGCCATCTTTTCAGCCGTCGTGGTCCATACTTTGGCTTGATCCGCTTCCCCGATGGCCTGGGCCATTGTCGCGCTCCATCGGAGCCGTTCGATCATCCACGGCGTGACGATCCCGCTGGAGTAATGTTCGTTTTGTGGGCGAAGGCCGACGCGGATATCCGCGAAGACACGGTTGGTGAGCCAGAGCCCGTCATCGTTGACAAGAGACAGGACCTGTTCCCAGTAGCGGAGCAGGTTTTCCCAGTACGTTTGAATAAGTTCTGTCTCCCCGGTCCACATGTATTCGTCATGCAGTGCGGCCACCCATTGAACGCTCCAATCGTACAACGAGGGATACGCCGGGTAGTTGCTGGGCGAGAACGGATGCAGATTCCCGTCCGAACCTTGCCCCTCGGCATGGGTACGGATCAGAAAGCGCCGCAGCTGGGTGTCTCCGAACCAGCGCTCCGTGAGAAGTGCGCGAGGCCGGTCGTCTTCGATCCACTGGCCGTCCTCACGCCCTGGAGTGTCGACATAGGCATCGGTCATGGTGACTTCGGCGTGGATCAGGTAGAGTTTAACGATCTGGTCGATCTCTTCACGACCGCACGCGAAGCTCCCCGTGGGTTTGATTGGATACTGCGATTTCACCATGCCCAGACGATTGACGATCACTCGCCCCGCTATCGGGAAATGAACGAAAACAGCCAGCCAGCGGGCGGTCCGTTCGTCGGCAAACTCGACAGACTGAGCGCCGCGCCGCGTGATGTATCGGTCGGCGTAGCCGTTCCCGACAACGCCCTCCGGATTGATCCAGCCATTCGTGTCAACGTGCTTCTTACCATCGTAGAGCGTTTGGCTCACCTCGGTATATCCGACATCGATTGTGGCTCCTTCCGGGGCATCGCCGAGCTCCAGGAAGGGATAGCCGTGGATCGGCCGATGAAAATCGACCGTGATGTAGAGCGTCTCGCCCGCTTGGCCCTCCAGAGTCATTGGACGATCCCGCGTCAAGTTCGCCGCGTCACGGGTGAGCGCCGAACTCGGTTGGTAGTTCGCCGTACGGATGCGGTGAGCCATTGAGAATGGATCCTCAGTTATCGGTTCAAGGGGTTCGGCTTTCCCGGCGGCGACGACGCCTCTCGGGGAGCATGGCGATTCGCGCTGCCCTGGGGTCTCCACATTTCGGGGAATCTCCGGCCAAGGCCCGTCCGTGACGACGTATGCGCGGTTCCAACCGCTGTCATCGAACGCGGGGTCGTGAACGATGCTCTGTATGTGGTTCTTCCGGCCATCGACGATTAGCCCGTAACGGATACGCGCGTGCTTGATCACCCCGACGATCTGTTTCTCGTGTGGCGCGTATTGAGGAGCGGTGATCCAGCGCCATGTCGCGTCTGTCTGTAGCCACGACGCTTGAAGATAGAGTCCCGCGTGTTTGTTCCCGGTGCGTTGAAAGGTGGTGATCTCGCCCCAGTTATGGTGCAACACGACGATTGTGTTCGGTCCGATGTGGAGATACGGACCGGCGTTGACGGTCTCCGCGGTGATTCGCTCCTCGTGGTACCGGGCGACCTTGCGGCGGACGAGGTTGTCGTTGATCCACAGCCGGGCGTTGCTGTCGGCCGCGAAGCGGAGCGTGGTATCTTCGGGAATGCTCTCGAGGTCGACGACCTGCCGGAAATAGGTGAAGCGGTTTTTCGGAGCGGAATGTTCCCGATCGCCCCATATCCAGCGTGCTTCCGAGGTGGCCAAACTCTCTCCGGGTAGGGTGAAGAATATGGAGAGGAGTAGGATCGTGTTGCGTGCGTGTTGCCTGAGAGCGTTGGTGCTGTACGGTTTCATTCTGTTTTTCCCCGCCGTGAATAGTAGGCTTTCCATCTCTCACTATCGGAGGCTTTCCTGTGTGCGTCAAGCGGTGGTGGTCAGGGCCACCGTACGTTTCCGAATCAGGTTCCATTCCCTTCTTGGGGTCTCCGACGGCCAGTAGCCTGCGGCCGAGGTGACCATGCGAGAACGGACCGGCTTTACCCTGATCGAACTCCTGATCGTTGTTGCGATCATCGGTATTCTGGCGGCTATCGCTGTGCCGAATTTCCTCAATGCCAAACAGCGAGCGACCATCGCGCGCGTTCAGGCCGAGATGCGTGCTGTCGGGGAGTCGTATTCGGCATATTTTCTGGACAACAACCAATGGCCTCCGCACTGTGACGGGGCGGCCCAACATCGGTTTGTGACCACGCCTATTGCCTATCTGAACACCTCCGTCGACGATCCTTTCGCGCAATCCGATAGAGGACGGCAGGATTCTCTATGGGTCAATACGTGGGGACAATACCACCCCGAGGTCGCCATGGCCTGGAACACGAAGAGTTACGGGTTCGAAAGCGGCATTCGCAACGACCCGGAGTTCTTCGAGGCGAACAAGAACGCCGCCTTCTTTACCATGAGTTTCGGATCCGACGCGGATTTGGATTCCCCACGTCCCACGGCGGCCCGGTTCGAGTCCTCCAACGGCCTGGCCAGCAACGGCGACTTCTTGAGGCCTATCCAAGGAAACTACCGGCAGGGGCATCCCTATACGGGATTCTACGATTGCAGCGGTTCCACCGCTGGACAACTGTAGGACAGGACGCCTCTGGTGCGCTTTCACGACCAACACTCTGAGTGCTGTAATGGCTGTACTTTGTCGATGACACACCCTCCCCGGTGCTGCTCTTTACGCCCAACAATGCTATAGTTATCGATCTGGCGTGCGCACCGGTCGTTGGCGCACTAACACGCCGCCGAGTTCTGGCGGATCGAGGACAACTGAAGGGACCGAGTCCATGACACATGGCTTTTTTTCGCGAAGCGTTTGTTGCCAACTCATCCTGGTTGTCTTAGCGTTGTCCTTGGTCGCGTGCGCGGACGACCCGTCCTCCACTGGCAAGAGCGCGACCCGGAATGAGGCGATTGTCGAACTCCGAGGCTGCGATCCGTTGCCTCTCCAGTTGGCCATCGAGGACCTCACCAAAGCCTTCCCCGAGCAGTACAGCCGGGGGGAGCTCTACCTACGCCGATTGACCGATCTGGAGAAAGAGTGGACGGGCCTCATCGCAGAATCAAAAAAGGACGCGACGCTCGATGCGGAACGAGTCGCCGCGCTACATGACGACTTCGCCAAACTCAAAAGCGAAGCGTTGCTTGGCAACCCGCTCCTCGATTTCGACCGCCTACTGTTGGTCCGGCGCAACGAGGACCAACTCGGACTTCCGCGCAACTGGCAGAGTAACTCATGCCTCCCCAAGAACGGTTTCAACAATGAGATCGCCGTCTTGTCGCCGGTGTGTCCCGAGGGCCGTCTCACGACGCTCTACCGCCCCGAGCGGGACGTCTTCGTCGGGGATGTCGATCTCGACTTCGATGCGGACAAACTGCTTTTCTCAATGCCCGACGAGGACGATCATTGGTCTGTATACGAGTTGGATGCGGACGGGACCGACCTCCGAGCGCTTCCGTTGATCGATGCCCCCGACGTGGGCAACTACGACGCGTGCTATATGCCTGACGGCAACATTATGTTTACCTCCACCGCTTCTTTCATCGGCGTTCCTTGCGTGGGGGGAAGTTCGCACGTGGCGACGTTGTACAGGCTGGAGCGGAAGAGCGGTCGTATTCGGCAACTGGGGTTTGAGCAAGACCACGACTGGTGCCCCACGATGCTGAACAATGGACGTGTGCTCTACCAGCGGTGGGAATATACGGACACGCCACACACGTATACGCGGCTCCTTTTTCACATGAATCCCGACGGGACCGAGCAGATGGAGTACTATGGTAGCAACTCCTACTGGCCCAACGCCATGTTCTATGCGCGCCCCGTGCCCAACCATCCCACGAAGTTCGTGGCCGTCGTCGGTGGTCATCATTCGGTACCGCGCATGGGAGAACTGGTGTTGTTCGATCCCGCAAAGGGACGGCATGAGGCCGACGGAGTTGTCCAGCGGATTCCAGGCTATGGGAAACAGGTCGAGCCGATCATTGTCGACCGGCTCCCCGATCCCAGCTGGCCTAAGTTTCTCCATCCGTGGCCATTGAGTGACAAGTATTTTCTCGTCTCCGCCAAACCGAACCCTGAAGCGAAATGGGGTATTTACCTGGTCGATGTTTTCGACAACATGCTGCTGCTGAAGGAGACGGAGCACGACGCACTCCTCGAACCGATTCCATTCAGGAGAACCGAGCGCCCCCAAGTGATTCCCGACAAAGTCGATCCAGATCGCAAAGACGCCCTGGTTTACCTGGCCGATGTGTACGCGGGAGAAGGTTTGCAGGGCCTTCCCCGAGGGACGGTCAAGCAACTCCGCGTCTTCTCTTATCATTTCGCCTATCGCAATGTCGGCGGCTTGATCGGTGTCGTGGGGATGGATGGCCCGTGGGATGTCAAACGCATCATGGGTACGGTCCCGGTGGAGGCGGACGGTTCGGCCTATTTCCGCGTCCCTGCAAACACTCCGATATCGGTTCAACCTTTGGACGCGGAAGGGAAGGCCGTTCAACTCATGCGGAGCTGGTTCACGGCCATGCCTGGCGAGACGCTTTCCTGTGTGGGGTGCCACGAAGGTCAGAACGGAGCGCCCGCGAACGCTTCCGCCGCCGCGCTTCAACGTCCGCCTTCGGACGTCGAGCCGTGGTACGGTCCCACGCGTGGCTTCAGCTTCCCGCGCGAAGTGCAGCCGGTTCTCGATCGGTACTGTATCGGGTGCCACAACGAGAGCCCGCGGGCCGATGGAAAACGCCTTGTCGATCTTCGCGGTGACCGAATGATCGACGACTATCAAAAAGCGCAGTCCCCGGAATACGGAGGTCAATTCTCCGTCGCCTACGCCGAACTGTGCCGATTTGTGCGCCGGCCGGGGATTGAGAACGATTACCACCGGCAGAAGCCGATGGAGTTCCACGTCGATACTACGCAACTCGTACAGATGCTCCAAAAAGGGCATCACGGTGTCGAACTCGACGCGCAGGCGTGGGACCGTCTGGTGACCTGGATCGACCTGAACGCACCGTACTATGGAACATGGCACGAACTCGGTGTCGATTTGGGGGACCAGATCGAGCGGCGACGTGAAATGCTGAGACGATACGCCGGATTCGATGAAAACCCCGAAGCGATTCCCACTGTGGCTCAGCTGACGACTGACAAGCAAGACCGCCCAAGAGCTTCCACGATTGTCCGCTCGGATGACCGAATCAATCCCATCTGTGCCGACTGGCCGTTCGATGCGAACGAGGCGGCCGCGCGACAGAGAGGGGCGGGCAATTCGATCGAGCGCGTCGTCGGTCTCGGAGAAGGCGTGACACTCCGGCTCGTTCTCATCCCGTCCGGTGAATTCATCATGGGCGATGTGGATGGAGAGGTTGACGAACGCCCACTGAATCGCGTGAACGTCGATTCCGCCTATTGGATGGGCGCGCTGGAGATCACCAACGAGCAATACATGCGTTACGATCCGTCGCACGACAGTGGGTTCGAGCATAAGATCACGTATCAGTTCGATAATCGTGGTTATCCGCTGACCGATTCGAAAAGACCTGTGGTTCGTGTCTCGTGGGAGCGGGCGACGGCGTTCTGTGCATGGCTCTCCGAGCGAACGGGGGAGCGGTTCCGCTTGCCGACCGAAGCGGAGTGGGAGTATGCGTGCCGGGCGGGGACGTCCACACCGATGTTCTATGGTGATCTGGATCGAGATTTCTCGCCGTTTGCGAACCTGAGTGACGCTCAACTCAGCGCTTCGGCACGGATCGCGTTCCCCTCGGATATCGCTCATCCCAATCCGAGCCGCTATGACGACTGGATTCCCAAAGACGCCCGTTTCAACGATGGGGCTTTGGTCACGACGGATGTTGGCCGCTACACCCCCAATCCTTGGAGGCTTCATGATATGCACGGAAATGTCGGCGAATGGACTCGCACGACCTACCGAGCCTATCCTTACGCGTCGGACGACGGTCGCGACGACCGTGACGCGCTTGGAAAGAAGGTGGTCCGAGGCGGGTCTTGGCGCGATCGTCCCGAGCGTTGCCGATCGGCATTCCGAACCGCGTATTACCCTTACCAACAAGTCTACAATGTAGGTTTCCGTGTCGTGTGCGAAGTGAATTCTGGAAAAGTTGCCACGTCAAAGATCGATTGAAATCAGCAATGAGAATGGAGTGAAGTATGTTATTGGATTCTGTAATTGTGGCCGCACTATCGTTGTCGGTTATGGCGTCAAACGGGCGTGCCGCGGATGAGTCCGCGCGGGGAATACAGTATCTCGACGGAGTCGAGGAGATGCTCTTCTGCATTGGAACCCCCGACGCGAGAACTTCGGAGTTCGGTGCCGCCCGAGTCACCTGGCGTCGCTACATGGAAATCTTTACCGAACCGGTAACCTATACTGTCGGGACAAGCCATGCGAGCGATTGGCCGTATATTCATCCCAGTCACAGCGAGTCGTGGGCGAACAACCGGCCTTATCCGTACACGATCCACTTCCAATCCACAAGACTGTACGACACTCCGCTCCACCTCACCATCGGCATCGCGGACGCTCACGACAGCGAACCTTCCAACGTCACCGTGGAGATCAACGGGACGGCGTTGCAGGAACAGACCGCGCCGCTTGGGACGGGAGTACTGAGGAATACAGAAAAAGAGGGCCGTCCAGAGCGGATGGTCTTCACGATCCCCGCCGGGGCCGTCTCCAAAGGGGAGAACACACTCACAATTACACTCCGGGATGGCGGTCTGATTGTGTACGATTACGTTGCACTCGATACGCAGCCGGTGCCACCGTTGCAGGAACTACGCGAACGGCAGATGACGCAAATCCTGCAAGAGCCGGGCTTCGAATTTGACGAGATCGTCTTCGCTGTCCGCATGCCGGGAATGGATTTTTGGGACAAACCGGGTCACTACTACGCTAATTTCGGACGATTTGCGTACGAGGGCGAGCATCCCACCAAGCCGGGGAGCCTCGCCCCGGAACGTGCCTTCGGTGATGGCGGACGGCTGTGTCGTCTCAATCTCCGGACCGGTGAAATGACGGTCCTGCTCGAGGATGAACGAGGCGGTGTGCGCGATCCACAGGTTCACTATGACGGTCGCAAAATCCTCTTTTCGTATCGCAAGGGCGGGGAAGATGAGTATCATCTGTATGAGATCGACAGCGACGGTACCGGTCTACGGCAACTCACCGATGGTCCCTACAACGATTTCGAACCGACATATTTACCCGACGGGGAGATCGTTTTCGTCTCCAGCCGCTGCAACCGATGGGTCAACTGCTGGCTAACGGAAGTGGCCGTTCTCTATCGTTGCGATGCGGACGGCAACAACATACGTATGCTCTCCAGCAACAATGAGCACGACAACACACCCGCTGTCTTGCCGGATGGCCGCCTTCTGTACACACGCTGGGAATACGTTGACCGGAGCCAGGTGCACTACCATCATCTCTGGACCGTGAACCCGGACGGTACCAGTCAGATGGTCTATTACGGCAATATGCGGCCCGGTGTGGTGATGATCGACGCCAAGCCGGTTCCGGGTACGCGTAAGGTGGTGGCTGGTTTCTCCCCGGGGCATGGACGCTCCGAACACGCGGGGCAAATCACCATGGTCGATGTTCGCTTGGGCCCCGACGAACCGGGCTTCGCCGAACCAATCACCGCCGGACATAACTACCGGGATCCATACCCTCTATCCGAAAACTGGTTTCTCGCAGCTGAGGAACACCGCGTGCTGCTGATCGACAGGCAGGGGATATCGTGGACGCTGTAGGAGATTTCCGAGGAGGAGAGAGCCGCCCAAGAATGGATCGCCTGTAACGAACCCGTGCCGTTACGGAGTCGCCCCCGCGAGCGCATCATTCCCTCTCGCGCGAACCCAAAACGAGAGACCGGAACCTTGGTGTTGGCCGATGTGAACTATGGCCGAAACATGGAGGGCGTGGCGCAAGGAGAGATCAAGAAACTCCTGGTTCTCGAAACGCTCCCCAAGCCGATCAACTTTACCGGAGGCATGGAACCTCTTAGCTACGGGGGGACATTCACCCTCGAACGGATTCTGGGCACGATCCCGGTCGAAGCCGATGGCTCGGCGTACGCTGAGCT
>CAYTDF010000160.1:0-9104 GCA_964436365.1 uncultured bacterium
TCAACCAGAGGTTGGGAGCCGCTTCAAATTCAACTAACTATGGCACATACTCAGCTTCATCACTGGAAAGACCCTGTTGCCGGACTCAATGAGGTTCATCGAGTACTGAATGATGGCCACAGTGCATACATCTATGATTTGGTGCGGAAACTGCCCAAGGATACCGCTCGGGAAGTAAGGAAGAAGTTCGGGCTCTTCCGGTCGTCGCTGCTTTGGCTCCATTCTTTCGAGGAACCGTTTCTCGATCCCGATGAAATGCTATCCCTGGCTGGAGATTCCCTTTTCCACAGCGCCACGATTCGATATGTCGGAGCGCTATGTTGTATGGTTCTTACAAAACAGTAAGTCGAAAACAGATCTTCTTCTGAAGATATCTCTACGGGGCGCCGGTGTTGTCAGCGGGGGGGATCTGGACCTGTTCGGGATCGGGCAGAGGTTCTGGGGTGGAGGTCGGCAGCGGTTTGAGCGGTTTGGCGTTCTGAATTCTCTTCTTCCGCCGTCTCTCTTCGCGTTGCCTCTCCAAGAATGCCTTCACAGGATCCACACCGCGCGCGTTGAGAAGCCCCGGTGTCAAACCCGTCGCACTCCCCACATCCGGTCCCGCCATCGCATCTCCGCTACCCGGTTCGGACATGAGCGACCAGGCGCGCATCCGAGCCTGGTTGGCGATCGCCTCCAGCGAGGCCGGAGAGATGGCGGGCCCGCTCGCCGTGGGCGCTATGAGCTGGCCCGAGGCGTCGTATTGAACGACCGCGGCCCCGGCCGTGACCGGTTTGATCTGATCGCCCGGATAAAAGTACGATGCCGGGAGAGGCGGGGGGACTTCTGGAGGTACCGGAGTCGCTGTTGGAATCGGAGTGGGAGTGGGAGGATCGATATCTTCAGCTCGGATCAGCATCCGCGTGGGGGTCGGGCTAGGCGGAACCGGCCGAGACACCTGATCTTCCGAAAGAGCGAACGGCCGAGGTACATTCTTGACCGGCATCTCCGGCTTCGGCGTGGCCATACTGTTGTAGAGTAGACGCAGCCCACCATCGGGAGGATCTTCCGGACCGACCGGCGGAGCGGGTATCGGCGTATCTTTGGGTAGAGCGGCGACGCGGGCCCGCTCGGCGACGTACCATTCCTGCCAGTCGTCGAGTCGCTTTCGGAGGTAACCCTGCACGTTCGTCCGCGCCGCGATCAGTTCCGGGTCCTGCTCCCGTCCGGGAACGGTCGAGTTCTCTGTCAGCCAGTCCCGCCCTCGATGAAGGTCATCCAAGATATCGGCGGGGCCCATTCCGGTCTGCGACACCTGGTTGGTTCGCTCAATCAGGCGTTGTATCTCTCTGTCTTCCACATCCAGGGTACTCAGCCGTTCCAGTTCAGCCCGCTCGGCCGCCGCTGTTTGCTCTAACTGCTGTTGAGCGACGCTCTCGCGAATCGTCTTGGCGATGGCTTGGCAGGTGCTGTTCAGCTCGGCGGCGATGTCGTAGGTCACCTGGTTTTCGGCCCGAAGCACGGTCGACTCGAACCCGTCCCATTTCTCTTCGACCAGGCTTCGGTTCTGCCAAAGCATCTCGCCACTCGATACGCCAAACGCGGCGCCGAGCTGCTCGACACGGAAGATCTTGTCCTTACCGTTCCAGGCTTGCTCGTAACGGGTGCGGTCGGTCAAGACCACGACATCGAAGTTCAGAGCCGGACGCAGAGGCTCAAACAGTTTCGGATCGATGCTCCCCTTGGTTTTCCAACTCATGAGCGAGGATTGGAGGGCTCTGTTTAGACGATCCCGTAAGTCATCGTCCTCGATATCCAGGACGGTGACCACGTCGTCAAACGATTTGCGTAGTTGCGATTGAAGGGCCTGGGTCAGTCGCCGGTCGATGGCGATGTTTTCGATGTCCGACACGACCGGCTGCAGGGCGACGCGAAGTCCCCGTTCGCGGCCCAAGACGGGATCGTACATGGTTACACGGGCGAGCGGTTTGGAAGTCGGCGGATCGTTCTTGCCAAACCAGAGAAATTTTTCGGCCCGCGCGCCGGTGCCTGTCCAGCCTAGACAGAAACCCACCACCACCACCCATACCCATGGGTGCCGCGAGACTACTCGCCTGGATGGGGTCTTCGCGTTCATGGCTGGCCGTTTCTTCCTACGCTCTTACCCACTTTAGTGTAACTCAAACCGCCCCCAAAGTTACACCCTGTGTTACTTAAATTCGGCGCGCGGCTCACTAATTTTCGCCATGCGGCTATTTGAGCGCCACTCTCGTGTGGAGAAGAGTCGCCTATTGCACGGGCTGTGCGGCCCCAATTCTCCATTCCCGGATGTCGTAGCACGGCCGTGGCGCGAAGAAATCGATGCCCTGGATCTTCTTGTGCGCGGCGAGGAACTCCTTGCGGCTGAGGAGGAATGTGTAGGGCTGTTCCTCATGCAGGAGTGCGTGGAAGTCGTGATATGCCACGATCCGTTCCTCATGCGTGGTGTCTGCGTCGCGGATCAGAGAGATCAGCCGGTCCGCTTCCTCATTCTTGAAGCCGATGTGGTTGGAACTGTTGGGCGTGTCGGCGTAGCTGGAGTGCCAGAGCTGATTGGGGTCGTTATCCATATTCATCGCCCAGCCCATGGTTACACAGTCGAAGTCACGCTTCTCCGCGACACGGTCGAGGAGTGTGCCCCACTCCAGATTGGCGAGCCGGACATCGATCCCGGCCTTGCGCATCTCTTGCTGCAGGACAGCGCCAATCCGCTGACCCATCTTGCTGCTGGAGGTGTAGAGGAACTCGAACGAGAGCGGGAGTCCATCCTTGTCGAGAACGCCGTCGTCGTTGCTGTCCTTCCAGCCCGCTTCGGCCAAGAGCGCCTGCGCGCGGGTGGGATCGAAGGGCCAGGGCTCGATTGCGGCGTTGTTGGCCGGGAGTTTATAGAAGAACGGTCCGCTGACGACCCGCGCCGCACCCTGATAGAGCTTCTGCACAATCCCTTCGCGGTCGATCAACATCGTCATCGCCTGGCGGAGACGCTTGTCCTGAAACAACGGTCGCCGCTGGTTCCAACCGATATAGGCGTAGGAAGGGAAGTCGTACTCGAATTTGTTGAACCGATTCTTGAAATCCTCGGTATTGGTTTCGCTCAACCAGACTTCGGTCTCTACGCGGGGAACCACGTCTAGCTCGCCGTTCTTCAAGGCTTGGACGGCGGTGTTCTGGTCGGTGATCACCCGGTGGATCACCCGCTCGATGGAAGGCTTCTTTCCCCAATAGTCCTCAAATCGCTCGAAAGCGATGCTGGTGTTCGATTTCCACTCCACGAACCGGTAGGGCCCGGTGCCGATGGGGTTCCGGTCGTAGAGGCTCTTGGTTGCGTCGCTGAGACTGTCGTACTGTTTCTGTGTTGTGTCGCCGGGTTCGTCGAAGTTCGCAAACCTGTGGGCGGGCATGATCGGTAGCCCGCCGCAGACCGACAGGGCGAGGAAGTAGGATTTCGAGTAGATGAAGCGGACGGTGTAGTCGTCAAGCGCCTCGCAGGACTCGCAATCCACAAAGTAGCTGCCCAGAGCCGCCGCGGCATAGTTCTCGTTCTTCAGCAGCGCGAATGTGGCGACAACGTCGCGCGCAGTGAACGGTTTTCCATCGTGCCATTTCACATCGCGGCGGAGCTTGAATGTGAAGGTTAGGTGGTCGGGGGATTCTTCCCAGGACTCCGCCAGGTTCGGTTCAAACTCCAGCGTCCGGTTATTGCGTGCGATCAAGGTTTCGAAGACCTGGTCGCCAAGGATGGTTTGCGAATAGGCGTCGGACTGGTCGTGGACCGGGTTCAAGACATTGGGTTCGGCCGAGACCCGGATGACAACCTGATTGAGCGGCGCTGCGGGGGCCACTCCGGTCCGCTCTCCGTTCGATTCGCCGTCGTCTTCGCCTCCTCCCGTGCAGGCGCTGAATCCGAAGGCGATCGTCGTCGCCAAGAGTGCGATTCGGATACGAAATAGAGTCGATTTCTTCATGGTTCTCCTAGGTTCTTCGCGCTTTCGCGCGGCGTGGTTCCAATTACGGCGGGTCAAGGTCTTCATCCGCCGTGTCGATAATGAGGATAGCCGAAATAGCGACAGGAATAGGGATCACGATCATGATTGTGCAGTGTTGTGTTTGCCAACGTATCCACAAAGAAGGCCAGTGGCGGAACGATCCGCCTCGATCCCAGCCTGTGAGCCACACCTACTGCCCCAAATGCGCCAAGGAAACCCTCGTCTCGCGTGGGCTCAATCCCGATGTCATCACCGACCAGGGGCAGGCCGCCTGATTGCGCTTTTCCACACGAGTCTTTCCCTTCAACCCCCACTTCTTCTAAACCCCTGTAGCGTCAGGGCCCCAGAGAACTTTGTGTAGCTGAAGCTGAAACCGTACCGGTAACCGATCCTCTAGAATCCATTGCGCCAGCCGCTTCGGGTCGAGCTCGCCCCAAACAGGCGAAAACAAGACCCGCTCTTGGCTGAGGACCGAGTTCTCTGCACCGAGTTTGTGGTTTTCTACCGTTTCGCGGGCGTATTCGTAGTCGGTCCGGTCCGCGATCACGAACTTCACCTCATCGTTCGGGCGAAGCGTGCTCAGAAGGTCCAAGCGGTTCTTTCCGGATTCCCCGCTCCCCGGGCATTTCACGTCGACGATGGCGGAGATACGAGAATCGAGCTCGTGCCATGGCAGGGTGCCGCTCGTCTCAAGTTGGACCTCGAATCCCGCTTCCACGAGCCGCGAGAGCAAGACAGGGGTCTGATCCTGTAGCAGCGGCTCGCCTCCTGTGACCAAGACCAAAGGGATGTCGTACCGCGCGACCTCCTCAAGAATATCCTCGACGTTTCTGCGTGTGCCTCCCGTGAAACTCCGCTCCGAGTCGCACCACCGGCAGCGCAGATGACAGCCCGTGAGCCTCACGAGGACGCACGGCCGACCCGCGAGAGACGATTCTCCCTGGAGGCTGGCGTACAACTCGTTGACAAGCAGGGTCGGTTTCTCGGATATCATCGACAGTCCTTCATTCCTCGTGAGTGTTTTCAGTGTAAGAGCGATTGGGACGCGACGCGTGGCTCGTGCGCGATGCGTAGACAAAAAAAAGCCGACGACTTGGATGCGAGGGGAGGGGAGGCTCGACCAGGACCGTCGGCAGGGTAACAAGATGTACTTCCGGGATTTTCGCAAGGCGATAATGCCGCCGCAATGGCCTGCCAAAGGAGCTATCCGCACCCAAGTCAGCGGTCTGAACTTTTCGGAAATGCCATATTATTCATTGATTTGTCGATACTTAGCGATTTTTGCGGCAAAGTGCAACGTAACGTTACCCCGTTTTTTGCCGCAGTCGACGCATTTCATGCCTCCGACGGTTCCCGATGGACAGCGGTCCCGGATATCTTTGACTAATTTTCTTTTGGCTGGGGGGTTGCGCGGTTTGGATTTCGCTCGTCTTCGAGCAGGTGCATGTAGCGCATAAACATCGAGAACATGGCGAACATGGCGATCACCAGGCCGGGGAGCCCATCGAGGAAACCCAGACGTAGTAGGTAGATCTTGAGGAATTTGGCTGGGGGTTTGACGCCGAGTGCGATCCAACTGGGCCGGTGGCCCTTGGCTCGGGCGTTCTCCGCGCCCCAGCGTGCGTAACGGTCGAAGCGTTCCATCCACTCACGGAGATTGGCGTAGGGCTCGTGGATCAGCGCGCCGGTGAGTTTTCCGGTTTGGCCGTCGATCTGCAACTCGGGGTGCACCTGGCGGGGGATGAACCGGCAGCGTTCCTTGTTGAAGAAGCGGACGACGGTGTCGCCGCCCCAGCCGCCGTGGCGAATCTCGCGGTTCATGAAATGGTTTTGCCGGGGCAGATGGTAGGCGTCGCAATCCGGCTCGGATTGGAGGATCTGGAGGATTTCTGCGCGGAGCTCGGGCGTGACCCGCTCGTCGCTGTCGCAGATCAGGGTCCATTGGTGCGCGGTCTGTTCGAGCGCCCACGTGTTTTGTGCGGCGTAGTTTTCGTAGGGGGTGTGAGTCAAGACACGTTCGGTGTACTCGTGCGCGATTTTGACGGTGTCGTCTTCGGAGCCGGAATCGACCACCAGGATCTCATCGGCGAAATCGAGCGATTCGAGACACGGGCGCAGCTTATGCGCGACGTTCCAGGTCAAGACGATGGCGGAGATCGATGGGCGAGGCATGAGGGAACCGTGTGGCGTAATCGCAAAGATTCTGAAGTTTCTTCCAAGCGCCCGGCGCTGTTTTGAACTGGGCAGTGGCTCTTCTCGACGCTCATTATACCAGAAGCCCAACACTACACCGCTGGCCGGTCCGCTGGAACGTACAACCGGCAATTTGGCCGGAGCGGCTGAAGTTGGTAGGCTACGCGGGCCGTTTGCCCCAGACTGTCTGTTCCTGCGCCATCGCCTTGTGCGGAAACGAGCGCCGGTGTATTCAGTGTTCTGGGCTTGTGTCGTTATCCCCGTGCCCCTCGCTGTTATTCTTTATCTTGAACGCAACGAAAATAGAGCCTGGCGGCTCCATTTCACTCGGGAACACGGGACATGGAGTACTCGGGTCGGTTTTGAAACACTAGACTTAGGTTCTCCCACAGGCCTCTAGGGTTCACCCACAGGCCTCTAGGCAAGAGACGATTCGGTGGAAAGACTCTGGCGAACGCCCTACCGGAAAAGAGTATCGAGAAACGCTCTATGGCTACGATTCACGAGACAGCCTTGGATGAAGCCCGAGGGATCATCGAGAAGTTCCCGGTGAAGCGCTCGGCGGCGATCCCGCTGCTGCACCTGGCGGAACGGTGCTACGGCTATATATCCGAAGAGGCCATGCGCGAAGTGGCGGACCTCTCCGGTCTGAGCCCCGCACAGGTGCAAGGCGTGGCCTCGTTCTATACGATGTTCCCGCTGAAGAAACGCGGGAAGTATCATGTCGAAGTCTGCCGCAATATCTCCTGCGATATCACCGGCGCAAAAGATATCGGCCAACAAGTGATGAAGAAACTCGGCCTCGGCTGGGGCGAAACCTCAGAAGACGGCCGCTTTACGCTCAATAAAGTGGAGTGCATCGGCAACTGCTGCCACGCTCCTTGCATGCAGATCAATGGCAAAGAACACGGCGACCTGACGCCCGAACAGATCGATGCCATTTTGGATGAGTTGGACTGAGCCGGGCGTCACCGCCCAGACGAACGGACCCTGATTATGGCCGCATCGGAAACCCGCATCCTCCTCGAACATATCGGCGAGCCCCAGAGCTGTACCCTGGAAGGCTACCGTCGGCGAGGAGGCTACGAATCGCTTCGCAAGGCGCTCACGGAGATGAGCCCGGACGACGTGATCGCGGAGGTGAAGACCTCAGGGGTTCGTGGCCGGGGCGGCGCGGGTTTTCCCGCCGGAGTGAAATGGGGCTTCATTCCCAAGAGCTCGCCCAAAGCGCGCTATGTCTGCTGTAACGCCGACGAGAGCGAGCCCGGAACCTGCAAGGACCGGGAAATTCTCGAGTTCGACCCCCATCGGTTGATCGAAGGTTGCATCATCACCGCCTACGCGGTCGGCGCGCACCACGCCTTTATCTACATACGTGGCGAATACCACCACATCATCGAGCACCTGAACCACGCCATCCGGGGCGCGTACGAAGCCGGATTGGCCGGAAAGAACGTTCTCGGCAGTGACTACGATTGCGAAGTGGTGCTCTACGTGGGAGGTGGCGCGTATATCTGCGGCGAAGAGTCGAGCCTGATGACCTCGCTGGAAGGCAAGCGCGGGTATCCCCGAAATAAACCGCCCTTCCCGGCGATCGAAGGCCTTTACGGCTGCCCCACGGTCATCAATAACGTCGAAACGCTTTCTTGCATCCCGATGATCATCGAAAAAGGTGGCGAGTGGTACGCCTCGATGGGGAGCGAGAAGAGCAAGGGAACCAAGTTGCTCTGCATCTCGGGCCATGTTAATAAACCCGGCGTGTACGAAATCGTGCTGGGCGAGATGACGGTTCGCGAAATCATCGAGGATATCTGCGGTGGGGTTCCGGGAGGCCGCGCGATCAAAGGGGTGATCCCCGGCGGAAGTTCGATGCCGATCCTGCCCCCGGATAAACTGGATATTCCCTACGATTACGAGTCGGTGCAGGCGGCCGGGTCGCTTTTGGGCTCGGGCGGTATCGTGGTGCTGGATGAGACGGTGGACATCGTGGAGATGGCCGTGCTGCTGGCGAAGTTCTACGCGCACGAATCCTGCGGCCAATGCACGCCGTGCCGCGAGGGCTGCCGCTGGATGCTCAGTATCCTGACCGCGATCTATGAAGGCAAAGGCCATCCGACGGATATGGATCTGATCGAAGGGTTGTTCGGCACGGAATTCTCATCGATCTGTCTGCTCTGGTCGTCGCTGATTATGCCGATCCGGGCCTTCTTGCAGCACTACCCGGACGAGTTTGAGGCCTATATCAAGAAGAGCACACTGGAAGTGGAGACGGAGACCGTCGGCGATTCGCAGTTTCCGGCGGTGAAGGAACCTCCGGGCCAACGGTTGGTCCGGCTTCGCGTCTCCCAATAGATTCCGCATTCAGAGCGGGGACCGGAAGACGTAACGAGTTTTTGGGATGTGAATGAGTCATGGGCAGGATCGATAATCCGCATGAGAATACGGTCATCCGCAAGCGGGCACGCCCGTTTGCAGGGGACGCGGCCCGTCTGATGCGTGGACAAGCCGGGGAAATTACGCAGCCGGTCACCTGCACCATCGATGGGCAGGAAGTGACGGTGGAGCGCGGTACGACTGTCTTCGAGGCTTGCATGCATGCGGGGATCTACGTTCCCCACTATTGCTACGACCCTTCGCTGACCATCGTTGCCAGCTGCCGTTTGTGCCTGGTGGAGGTGGAGAAGGTCCCCAAGCCCTTGCCCTCGTGCATGACCACTGTCGCTGAAGGCAACGTCATCTATACCGATAGCCCGAAAGTGGTCGAGGCGCGGAACTGGCAGATGGAACTGCTGCTGACCAACCACCCCCTCGACTGCCCGGTGTGCGACCAGGGCGGGCATTGCCAACTCCAACGCTACAGCATGGATTACGGGACCACCGGTACGCGGTTCCGATTTCCGAAACGAG
>CAYTDF010000161.1:0-9096 GCA_964436365.1 uncultured bacterium
GTGCTTGGAGTTTACAAATCGGAGACGATTCCTGAGAGAAACTCGGGGCACACGCGCGTCTGAAGTGGGCCTATCAACGATTCTTTGAGAGTCGCAGACGCCCGCCTTCTCTACACGACCGCAGGATTCACCGCGTTCGACTCAGCATTCTACCGCTCAACATGGACATTCACGAGCCGCAGCATATTCTCACGTCTTCCGGTTTCTGCATCGAGTCCACCTTTGAGGCCATACCCGTACAGCAACTCACCGGGAGCCACTTCGGCTATCCACGTGTAACCGGAATACCGTTCGGCACATACGAGAGTCTGGTCTGTCCAGGTGCGGCCGTTATCGGCACTAAACATGAGTTTCGCACCGGGGCGGCCGTAACTGCACGCAAGGAGGCCGTTGGACATTCTCACCAAAGAAGGATAGACACCGTCGATTCCCGAGCGATGCGGAGGACTCCAATTCCGTCCCTCGTCTTGGCTGAAAAACAGACACAGTGGGTTATCTTTCCAGTGGCTCCGTTCGCTCCCCGACCGCAGAGCCGCGATAAGTTCGCCGGTCGGCAAGCGGAGTAGCGTTCCCTCGTTCCAGCCCTCACTCCCCCATGTTGGCTCATAGGCAACGGTCGACCGGTAATCCCACGACCGCCCCTCATCCACAGACCGGCACAGGAAGCTTCGACGGTATCGCTGCCCTTTGTGTGGCGATTCCTTCGTATCGGTATCGAACCATCCGCACATCAGTGCGAGTAACGAACCATCTCGTAATGGAACGATGGATCGCATGAACAGCGGCCCCGGATGGAAGGCATGCCCAAGTGCACTGACCGCCCGGGGCACTCTGAATGTGCAATCCGCGGGCCCCTCAATCCTCTTCCCACCCTCCAAACCTGTGAACCGCTGCCCGACAAAAGCACCTTTTTCACCCTCTTTGGGCAGAGTTCTGTATGCGTAACCGATGATTTCGCCGGTTGGAAATTCATGCGCCATGATCGCAGATCGCGCGTCTGGATCCTCCCCCGTCGCGGCGGCGGCGCCGCACTCCTCCCACGTGTATCCCCTGTCGTCGGAGTACTTGCCGTTGCAGATGACGCGCCCGTTGGAGGCAACGAACAACCGACTGAAATGGGTCCCTTCCATGAAACGTCGATCCGATTCCAGAGTGATCCGCAGCCGGTCCTTCTCGTCCCTGATCGTGACGGCGAAGTCCCGGTACACATTCGGCGTGGAGGGATGCGTATCCGACTCGAGGCTGACGGATTCGAGCGTAAGAGCATGGATACCCGTGGGCCAGCGATCAGTGCGGACTCGAACACGCAACACGCCATCGCGTGGATCGAGATCGTCCTTACCGTTATCCAAGACTCTTCCTCGTTTTCCATAGAAAGCCTGCTGCTGTTGCGCGTCGAAAAGGAAGCCGGGCAATGCCTCTTCTTCGGGAATCGTATACGGATGCCGCAGCCTCCACTCCCGATTGGCGAGCGCCTCGGAGGCCAGTTCGATTTCAAACGGTTCCCCAGCCTCGAGACGGAGCGGAGTCACAGAGAATCTCTCGATATCAAGTTCCGGCGCATCATTCTTTACTCGTGAGACCTTCGCTTGGCTCAGCGTACGAGCGAAAAAACCAACCACGTGCGGTAGTGCGGTCTCCACGCTATCGAAGGTATGTTTTCCCTTGAGAACGACGTATTCATGGCGTTTACCGAGTTCGAGAAGACGCCTGTGGAAGTTCCGGTTCATGGTGTAATCGAAAGCCCGGTCCGCCGTGAGTGTAAGAATCTCTAGACCAACCAGTTTGTCCGCGTCGTGTAGGGGATTGAACGATTCCTGGAGACTGGGAGTGGGACCGAATGCTGTGGGGACAGTGTGGTTTTGCCTCTCGGGAAGACGATGATTGGGGAAGTCCAACAATCCGAGGATCGTCGCGACAGATGCGAAGCTGCTGGGATGACAGCTGGCATAACGCGCCGCCCCAAACCCTCCCATAGACCATCCGGTAATCCCTCGCATCGATGCGTTTGTCGCGATGTTCAAGACACTTTCCGCAGCCGCGATCGTCTCCGTAACAAGAGTTTCGTAGCGGCTGTCGACGCCTTCGGCACTGTCAATCCACCAGCCTTGCTCTCCCCGAGGCATCACTGTGACAAAAGGGGCGCTGAGCAGCGTCTGACGCGTTGTCTCAAATTCAGTCAAAGAGAGATGCGTCCTTCCAGCGCCGTGCAGAAGATAGACAACCGGATAAGATGCGCTGTCGATGGAATAGGTTGCTGGAAGAACCACGGCGAAAGCGGCCTCTGCCTGGAGTGCGGCGCTCTGCATCCGATACTCAAGAACACGATCGCGCAATCTCCGCATCTGAGTTATTTCGGGCACTTGACCGTTCACGTTCACGGCCAAACTCTGCACAAAGGCGATCGTCAAGAGCGCATAGGTCGCAATTCTAGAGTGTGAATATTTCGTCTTCTTTCGCCGCATGTACATCGCTAGACCTCGGTTCGTTTCTCTCTGCACACGCAGGCCGGATCCCATCCAGCCAACGCTCAAATTCATATTGCCACGTCCGGTCTCCCCCCACACACACGCTGACCCAAAGTCTGTGCGCGTGAAAGGCGCCTGTCCTTGGAACGAGGAGCGACGACAAACTGTGCCCGTCGATCGTAACCGCAAGGCAATCCCGAGCGGAGACGGAAAAGATGGAATCTGGCAATCAGTAGGCTGAGATTAGAGTCTGGATGGAGTATTGCGAATGGGTGCGGAAGGTCTCATCACGTTCCGCGTCGGAAAAGGTAGCAACTTCAGTCCCAAAGCGTCGCGATCGATCCGCATCTGGGCGCCGTGTCAACGTTCATTGGTTGGCCAAAAAAACGAGGCGACGGGGAGCAGGCCTGGGATGTACGTGAAATAGAAGTCGCGGTGGAAGCACGCCATAGCCCAGAGTGGTTTCGGTCGCAAGAAGAGAACGTGGGTGCGATTGGATTGCACACCCCCGCGGAAAACGCGGACTTCGGTTGTTGGCAGAGGAATCGTGGGTATCTTGCCTTTGGGTAGCGGTGAGCATATTCGCCAAGAATGTGAATACCGGTCTGTTTTCCCACTCTTTTCCTTCGCGCGACTTATACCAACCTCGTTACCAACTTGGGAACGTCACCATAGAGCCGTGGCGCTCCCACAAAAAGAGGCAGGTCATGCGACTGACAACCAAAGCTTTCACACTGATTGAACTCCTCATTGTTGTCGCCATTATTGGGATACTGGCGGCAATCGCAATTCCGAACTTCCAGAATGCCCAGGTGCGCACACGCGTTGCGGCGGTGACCGCCGAGTTCGAAATACTGACCAAGAGCCTGGTCGCCTATCACGTCGATCAGAACGCCTATCCTCCCATGCTCGATCGAGGCGGCTCTTACCAACACTACCGCGTCACGAGTTTCCTGAGCACCCCGATCGCGTATATCTCATCGATGCCGACCGATCCGTTTCAGCAACGTGAGGATCCTTTCGGACTCATTCCCGATTCCAGTGTCGCTCAACGCTATCGTTACCACAACATCGACTTCTTGCTGGCAACCAACGATCAACGCGACATGCCCGTAGAGAGGACAGACCGAGAGGTGTTCGGTGCGTGGCGCGTTCATTCGGTAGGCCCGGATCGTCAGTACCAGGTCAATCTCGTCTATGGAGCGTCCAACGGGGTGAGGAGCGCTGGCGATCTGTATCGTGTGGAACGCGGCAGAACCGAGTCCATGATTGGCGAATTGCACCGAGTCGGTTCCGGAACGGCCCTCTGAGCCGAGCCCGAGAGTCCCCCCAACAGAGCCCTGACCCAATGCGGTAATTGACGCGCTTCGAACGCAGCAGTATCGTGTTCAGCAAAGGTCATCGAACCGAAGACGGTCAAGGGGGATTCCGATGGATTCGTTCAGTTCTCGATTGCGCGTAGTCGTATTTGCACAGACTTTTCTGCTCTGTTTCGCAACGGTCGGTTTCGGAGCGGAGACGCTCTGGCAGAAAAACCTACAGGTGGGGCTGCCGGACACGCCTTTCGTCTACGCCGACGTTACCGCCGGGCCGAGAAGCGAACTCGCGTTCACGACAACCAGCGGCAAACTCGTCGTCTGCAACGTCGAGGGTGAAATCCTGTGGACGGCAACAGGGTACTCGGTTTTCTGCAACCCACCGACCGCCGCGGATCTATTCCCCAGCGAGGGACAGGAACTGCTGGCCATCAACCGGCAGGGCCAACTCACCTGTTTCTCCTCCATGGGAGAGGAACTGTGGCAATACCGCTTTCCGTCCGGTTTGGACTGGTGCCTGACAACCGTCGTGGCGGCCGATTTGGATCGTGACGGGCATATCGAAATACTCTGCGGAGACATGAAAGGGTACTTCGCCTGCTTGGACCGGTTCGGCCAGGAACAATGGACGTACCAAGTTCCCGGCGGGTTTCACTGCCCGCCCGCAACCGGCGATATCAACGCCGACGGTTTGCTTGAGGTTGTCATAACCTCACCGGATGGCCAACTGCTTGTATTGAATCACGCAGGAGACCGCCTCTGGTCCCGCGAGATCGGCTACGACAATTACTCCGGCCCGGTGATTGCGGACCTGGAGGGTGACGGCACCCCCGACATCCTTGTTGGGGGCAAGGATTCGTATCTGCATTGCTATTCCAACGAGGGAGAGTTCAAGTGGAAAGCGCCACTCGAGAAGGAAACCGATTCGAGCATCGCGGTCGGGAATCTGCGTGGCGATGAGAAACTCGAAATCGTCTGCATGGACCTGGCTGGCGTCTGCTACGGCTTCGATTCGGATGGCAACGAACTCTGGAGACAGAATTTTGTCGAACGTTCGCGCCGTCCACCGCTCCTAGCCGACTTCAACAACGACGGCAAGATCGAGGTTCTCGCCTGTGGTTATTTTTCCAACTACGTACTTCTTTCGGGAGAGGGCGAGATTCTCGAACGCGTCCCGGGCCAAGCCACGAATGGCGGCGCGACGGTTGTCGAGTACGAGGGTCGTTTGGCGGTCGTGATCGCCGGCACGGGCGGCACGATCAGTTGCCTCAGCTGGCAGAAGGAAGCGTCAGCGACATTGCCGACCACCTTGTGGGGCACATACCGATACGATTCGAGACAGACCGGAGTCGTGCAGGATACGCCTTCGAGAGCCGTACAGCCGACGGCGGCATCCCAATCCCCACTTTCCCTCCTAACCGTGCTCGAGAATCACGAACGCACCACCCGGGAACTGAACGACACGCTCCAAACCCTTGCCCAAACGGAAGAACAGTTCTCGCAATCCGGCGTTCAATTGGCCGACCTGACCCTGAAGAAGCTCGACTTCGAGCGACGCCTCGTGGATGCAGAGAATCTGCGAACGCCTGTACCTCCGGTTCAAGAGGAAGAGACTCTACGGATCGTGCGCCAAACGGTGACAACGCTGGAGTCGGCACGTCGACTCGTTCGAGAAACGCGAGCGCTCCTGCCCATGCTGGAAAACGCCGGGACCCCGAGGATCGTTGCGTGGCCCACCAATCCCTGGTGGCACATTCGTAGCGTTGGCCGAGAAAGCACAGACAATCTTGCCGCCAAAGAGATTTCGGTCTCGCTGTATCGTAACGAGGTCGAATCGGCGGCCATCAATCTCATGAACTTGGAGAGCCGAGCCTGCACTGTACGCGTTCTTGCACCTTCGCAGATGGGAGAAGCCGAGGGGCCGCAACTCGAGGTGCTGGAAGTCATTTCCGTGCCGACAGAGATGGAGGATTATTCCGACGACGCTCTCTCGCAACTGAACCAAGCCGGAACGATCCACATCGCGCCGGGGGAGACGCGACAGGTATTCCTTTCGATCTCCGCCGACCAAGCCAAGGCGGGTCAATACGAATGCACGATTCAGATCGCGCCGATTTGGATCACGTCGACACCGACATCAATACAGTTGAATGTGGAAGTTCTCGATATCGACATCGAGGAAGCGGATGCGCCCCAGATGTGCACGTGGGGCTATGTCCATTCTTCGGTTCTGAAGAACCATCCTCAGGAGGCATGGCGGGACCGTGTCGAGCATGGCAACAACGTTATCGTACTCACCTCTCGTTATTTGCCGCGTGTGAACTACAACGAACGCGGAGAGCTGACCTCCGAGCCCGACTTCACCTTGTTAGGCGATTTCGTCGAAGAGCGCCCCGGCGCGTTGTTCCTGTTCCACGGTTACCAGGGCACGTTGCGAGGCCCCGACGGCCACGGAACATCGTCGCCCGCCTACAAGAAAGCGTTCACGACCTGGCTTCACAAACTGGTCGCCTACCTCAAGGGGCAGAACGTCGGATACGATCGCTTCGCGCTCTATCCCGTTGACGAACCGGGTCTTCGTCCCGGCCTGGTCGACATTCACATCCAGTACGCTCGTCTCGCGCGGGAGGCCGACCCCAAGGTTCTCATGTACACCGATCCGGTGGACGGAGCGAAGATGGACGACATTCAGCGTATGCGGGACTATGTCGATATTTGGTGTCCCAATCGGAACGGTTTTCTGCTGAAGGACGAGGAGCCTCGCCTGGATGTGATGAAAGCCAACGGCCACGCTGTATGGACCTATGAGTGCTTGCACAATGCCAAACACCGACCGCCTCTAGAGTACTATCGCGGATTGGCTTGGTTGACCGAGTTGAGAGGCCTTTCCGGATTCGGGTTTTGGAGTTATTGCACATCCAGCAACACTCCCTGGGAATTCCCAAGTACGCGCGGACACGACTATCTTCTCGTCTACCCAGGCGACGGAGTCGTCACCAGCCGTAGGTGGGAGGCGTGTCGTGACGGCTCCGAGGACATACGCGCGCTCAGGATTCTCAAGCAACTTATTGCAGAAAAAACCGCACAGGGCGTCGGCGCAAGAGAGATCGCCGAAGCCGAGAAGATCGTTGGGGATGCGACGGAAGAGCTCGGACGCATCGGTCTGGCTGGCACCGGAAGCGCGGACATGGAGATATTGGGGAAGGATGGGGTCACACCGGTGCTTGTTGATACCGAGTGGAATGCGTACCGAAGCCACCGCAAGAAAATCGCAGAGGCCACTCGCGCGCTACGCTCCACCCGGTGACCGCGCAACTCTGGGCTTTAGGAGAGGCGAGGCATATCGCTCTATCGATTCGCTCTCACCGGAAATACGATAATCGACTCGACAACCCATGGTCACACTCACTATCGACCGCCCATCAATACACCCGCATCTCCCACAATCTCGTGGCGCTTGACAACGGTATCGAATAATCTGATCATAGGGAGTCATCGACACAGACTGCAAGCAAGGAGCGTGATGTAGGCTCATGATTTGCAGAACCAACGGTTTCACCCTTATCGAGTTGCTGATCGTCGTCGCCATCATCGGTATCCTGGCCGCCATTGCGATACCGAACTTCACCAATGCTCAGATTCGCGCGAAGGTCGCGCATTCGAAAAGCGAGCTACGAGCGTATCGGCAGATCCAACAGCAATACGTTATGGATATAAACGAGATTCCTCCCCACCACGACGGCAATGAGGAGCACTGTCCTTACATTAACCTAGGCTATATAAGCGGTCCCCTGACCGACCCGTTCACCATCGACGCTGTCGATGTGGAATACACCTATCACCAAGGCATGTATCACAGCACGCACATCCGGAACCCCAGTGAACTCAGGATGGCCAATCCCCCCTTGTACACAGATTGGGAACGAGCCAATCGGCCTTACATCATCTTTGGAGAGGGTCCCGGTCCCGGAGGCTGGGATTACTACGAAAACTCAAACGGTCTGCGTAGCGCCGGTAAGATCATGGCCCTGGGGTTCCGAGGCAAGAGCCCTGCGGGTGAATCAGGTCGTTGGCAACCGGCTTGCCGCTAAAGCCACTGGTGGACTCGGCTTGTCGACCGTCGCGTGGCGAGTTGCGCACTTCCGAAAAACCGTTCAGAATACCCGAATGGCAAGCGCAAACATGAACGGGATTATACCCAACCCCAGACCCGATTTCGAACGTTTTATTCAGGTGATTCGCGGAGAGAGTATCCCCGACCGTCCTCCGTTGATCGAGTATATCGTGGACGCCCAAATCATGCGTGCGGTTGTGACCGACGCTTTGGGGAGAGAGTGGGTCGATCCCGATCGGGACGATCGCGACAGCCTTCGTGCGTACCTGGACAATACAATCGCGTTCTGGCTCGCAACGGGGTACGATTTCGTACGTGTAGAGTACTCTGCGGGTTTCGAGATGACATCGAAGTACGCGGGAGACACCGGCACAGGGGGAAAGACAACCCGAGCCTGGGCCGATTTGCAGAAGGGACCGATCGCGAGTTGGAAGGATTTCGAAACCTATCCCTGGCCGGACACGCCTTCCGAACGGAGTCTCTGGTGCCTGGAATACATCGCCAAGAATCTCCCCGATGGCTTGGGGTTGATCACCTGCCACGGCGGGGGCATCTTCGAGCACCTCAGCCGGTTGTTCTCCTACGAGGGACTCTGCCTCGCCTTGTACGACCAACCGGATTTGGTCGCGGCGGTCGCCGAACGAGCGGGGACGTGCATTGCCCGCTACTACAGTGCGTTCCTCGAAATCGACAATGTGGGCATGGTGTTGCAGGGAGACGATATGGGGCACCGCACCGGCCTGCTCATCTCCCAGGAGCACATGCAAACCTACTGCCTCCCGTGGCACAAACGGTTCGCCGATCTCACCCACGATCGAGGTCTGCCCTATTGTCTGCATTCATGCGGAAAGGTGATGCAGCTGATGCCCACACTGATCGATGATGTGGGCATCGATGGAAAGCACTCTTTCGAAGACGTCATCATGCCCGCGGCCGAATTCTATCGTCAGTACGGCGACCGGATCGCCGTGCTCGGTGGACTGGACATCAACATCCTGTCCGGCGGGACACCGGATGAAGTCCGTGCGGAGACACGGGCACTCATCGAACAGTGCGGCGGAAACGGCCGCTTCACAATCGGTTCCGGCAATTCGGTCCCGAGTTATGTGCCGCTCGAAAACTACTTGGCGATGCTCGAGGAAGCCCACGCCTAGCAGATCGGCCCATCGACTTGCCGTTTGACATCCGCCACAGCCAG
>CAYTDF010000162.1:0-2960 GCA_964436365.1 uncultured bacterium
CGTTCTCCTGTTGCCTTCGAACGCCACGCCAGGCGTAGTTCATGGAGGACGGCGCCATAGACCGCTCGGGGAACGTACCACCATGCGGGGATTGTCAGAAGCCGAAATGTCTCCGCCAGCAGATGATGGTCGGCGAGCATCCGCTTGTAGATGTAGTGTGCCGGCCGCTCGTGGGCGTGCCAAACCTGGCAGGCGGGTTCGTACACGATCCGGTACCCCGCAAGCAGGACCCGGTGTCCCCAGTCAATGTCCTCACCGTACGGAGCCATGGCAAAAGGGACTCGCTCCCACACATTCCGCCGAACCGCAGAGCAGACATTGTCGAATCGAGCCGCCCGGTACCGTTCGATGGCGGGCTGTGTGAACCAGGCGGTCACGTCTCCGAGAGAGCGCGTCACGCGTTCGCCCGACGATCCGTCCGCATAATCCTGTTCGGCCTTGGCGCGCTCGGGCGCGTCATCCGGGGCCACCTGACAGGCAAAAACGCCCGCCACGTTCCCATCCTCGAACGGAGCGAGCAGACGTTCCAGCCAGGCTTCGTCCGCCGGAACCGCGTCTTGGGTCATGAGGATGGCGATCTCACCTTCGCAGAGACTGATTCCTAGATTGCGCGTCCCTCCATGATTGAACGTGCCGGGGGGGATCGTGGCGACGCGCGCGCCGTACGATTCGGCGATATCCCGCGTGCGATCCTCCGAGCCGGAATCGACAATCAGGATGGGAAGGGTCTCGCCACCCCTGGCCGCGCGTACGGCGGCAAGGGTTCGGGCGAGTTCTTCCGCCCCATTCCATGTCGGGATGACCAGGGCCGCGCTCGGCAGGTCCGGCGACGGTTTCGAACTCATCTTTCGATGACCTCCGGCCATGGGCTCTTGTTCCGTAGTGCGCCGTACAGCTCCAACATCCACTCGCTGTCTCGTTCGATGCTCTTCACGGAAGCGGGATCGGGTCTGGCCTCGTCAAGCCGCTGCGGATGCTCGGTTAACTCCGCGAAGAGCGCCCGTAACGCGTCCGCATCGCCGACCGGGAAGAGGAAACCGTTCTTTCCGTGTTGCACCAATCCCGCCATCCCCCCCAAATCCGAGGTGATCACCGGCACACCGGCCAGGAAGGCTTCGTGAATCGTGATGGGAGAGTTCTCGAACCAGATACTCGGAATTACCAGCGCGTCGGCCCCGGCGAGGATCTCCATCACCCGATGATTCTCCAGCCGGCCTTTGAACGCAATGCCCGGGTGCGAGGCCATGCGCCGCAACGTTGCTGTATAATCGACAAACTCGTCGAGACTGCCATAGAGTTCGAGAGTGGCCTTGCCCTCCGGTAGCGTTCGGAACGCTTCGATGGCCACGTGCGCGCCCTTGTGTTCGACGAGGGTGCCGACAAAAACAAAACGTAGCGGTCTGCCTGGGTTCGCGCCCACCGGCGGGCGGTGGGGAAGGGGAGGCGTCCATATTCCATAATCGGATGCGATCAGCTTCTCCGCCGGGAATCCATAGGCTCGGAATCGCTCCGCCAAGAAAGGCGACGGAGCCAAGAAACAGTCGACCGCCTCCGCAAGTCGCTTCGACTCGGCGATTCGTACCTCCGCCTCACGACGGTAGGAGCCGTGGAACATCCGCCCCAGCGTGGCTTCGCCCACCGTGCGAAGTTTCGACCAGCGTGAGGGTTCGTAGGTGAGCCCCGAATCCGTCGCCTCCGATACGATTTCCAGCGACGCCCATCCCGCTGTGGCGTGATCGATGCGCGCTCCCCCGGGGACGGATGTCTGTAGGGTGAGTTCAATCGTGGATCCACCCCACGGTTCGAGGTTCACCCGGAACGCGTGCCAATCGCGATCCTCTGTCCTGTGGCGCGGATTCAAATGGACCTGGAACCGCTCCTCTCCCTCGATGGCCACGGAGAATACGACGCCCTCCTCCACGAGCCCGTGACAGTTCGGTTCGATGGCCACCCAACCCTGAAGTGACGCCCGGTGGGGAAGACGAAGTCTATATGCGATCTCGCTGGGCGGATGGGCGAGAATCGCTTCTCTCGTCCGGCCCTCCAGGGTTACGGTCGTCGGTCCGACGAAATCGGGGTTGGGAGTCGCTATTCTGGCGCGGGGTAACTGCGCCCTGAGATCGTGTTTCGCGTCGGTACCGATCCGTTTGATCCGCTCGGCGATTCTCCGCACCCATCGTGCGCCCCCCGCATGACGGCCCGCGAGACACGTGGCGCAGAGACTCGGGTTGACGTCTTCGCAGAGGAGACCGGGACCCCGGAACCTCTGCCCACCGCCGCGCGCACAACTCAGCCAGTAGTCGTGCAGCGTCATCACAACCGCCGCTCCCGCCGCCTTGGCCATCGCGGGAACCGGAAATCCTAATCCGAGCAGGTGGTGGATGTGAACCACGTCGGGACGCCACCGTTCCAACTCCCGCTCGATCACGTCCAGCACGCGCTTGTCCCGGTACGTTTCCCGGACCCCGGAGACGTCGTGGTTCTGGACAATCTCCACAAACGGGAGACCTTCGTATTCGCCCTCCCGAGTCTCGCCTGTCTTTCGGTCGTGGTCGATCTCTCCGTAGAGCACGCGGAGCTCGCATCCGAGTTCGCGGAGGTGTTTTGAAAGGTGCAGACAGTAGAGTTCCGAACCTGCCTGGTGCCGGGGAAGGAAATCGTGAATGACCTGCAAGACACGCATACGGCTCACCCGCCCAGCTTCTTGCCAAACCTGGTGTACCACTTGGCTTGGACATCGCGGAGTTCGTCTTCCAAGCGCCCCAATTCCCGTCCCGCCATAGCCCGCTCGCGTTCGAGAAGGTCCTCGAGTTCGTGGATTCGTTTGGCGGCCTGGTCCCGCGCACCGAGAAGTTCGGCCGCATGCTGTTGCCGGGCGGCCCGCTCCTCTTCGAACTCCTTGGTTTGGTTCAGCCTCTTTTCCAGGTTGGCGGCGTGCTTGAGCGTCGCTTCTCGCTGTT
>CAYTDF010000162.1:3060-9083 GCA_964436365.1 uncultured bacterium
TGCTGGAGTCCTTCAACTGTGCTTCCAGGTTGGTGGCGTGCTTGAGCGTCGCTTCTCGCTGTTTGCTGGAGTCCTTCAACTGTGCTTCCAGGTTGGTGGCGTGCTTGAGCGTCGCTTCCCGCTGTTTGCCAGAGTCCTTCAACTGGGCCTCCAAGTTGGCGGCGTGCTTCAATGTCGCTTCCCGCTGTTTGCCAGAGTCCTTCAACTGGGTTTCCAGGTTCTTGACGTGCTCGGCAAACCCGTCCTGCCGTTCGTTGGACGTTGCGAGCCGGGCTTCCTGGTTGGCAATGTGCTCGGTGAGCCGGTCCTGCCTCTCGCCGGACGCCGTCAGTTGGGCCTCCAGGTTGGCGGCGTGCTTCAATGTCGCTTCCCGCTGTTTGCCAGAGTCCTTCAACTGGGTTTCCAGGTTCTTGACGTGCTCGGCAAACCCGTCCTGCCGTTCGTTGGACGTTGCGAGCCGGGCTTCCTGGTTGGCAATGTGCTCGGTGAGCCGGTCCTGCCTCTCGCCGGACGCCGTCAGTTGGGCCTCCAGGTTGGTGATGTGTTCGGTCAACTGGTCGCGCCGCCCGTCCGCCGCCGTTATCTGGGTTTCCAGGTTCTTTGTGTGCTCGGTGAGCCGGTCTTGGCGTTCACCGGCCGCGGTCAGCTGGGTCTCGAGGTTGGCTGCGTGTTCGACGAAATGGCTCTCATTGGCGGTCTGCTCCTTGAGCTGATTCGCCAGGTTGTCTGCATGTTCAATGAGTTGCTGCCTGCGCGCCTCGCTTTCGCGCAGTTCGGTCAAGAGCTCTTCCGCATGCTCGGCCAGCTGCTCGTGGCGTTTGCCGACCTGCTCGATCTCACCTTCCATGTTGGCCGCGTGTTGGATGGAGGCCTTCAGGTCTTTTTCCAGGTTCTTTCCGTGTTTCTGAGCTTCTTCCAGGCGTGCGGTGAGGTTTTCGGCGTGCTGGGTCCGTGATGCCAGTTCCTCTGTGAGCGCCTCGATGCGCGCGTCGAGATTCTGGCTGTGTTTCTCGAGGTTCTGGAGCAGACCTTGGAGCTGCTCGCGTTCCCGGCTCAAAGCGTCGACGTGCTTCAGCAGGCTGTCGATCTGCTCGTCTCGTACGGAGAGAGCCGCTTCGCGGTCTCGCAAGACATCCAGTCCGAAAACCTGGACCAAAGGACCGACAAACGCTGTGGGGTCCACGCCCCAGTCTTCCGCTTTGGACGCCTCCACGAGTGCCGCCAGCTCCCGGGCGGCGGCCTGAGGGATCGCACGGCGTGTGGCGATCAGCGCGTGGCGGTAAGCCGGTTCCCGGAAATCGCCACCGGTCAGCGGTCCGGTCAGCAACTCCTGCAACGCCTCCTTGCCCGGAGCCAACTCGGCGCAGATATCCATGCCATAGGTCAACACCTGGCCCAACGCCCACCAGCCGACGTGCCCATTCGGGAGGACCGCAGTCTTCCAGCCCGCATCGTTGAAGGTCGCCCCGCTCGCCTCGAGGCCGGGTAGTCCGAGATCGAGATGCTCGTCGAGGTATGCGTGGGCGGAGATTCCTCTCGCGGACCGGAATCGTTGGACCAGCCGGTCACAAGCCGCCGCGTGGGGCGTGTCGAACGGCCCGGCGACGATCACGGTTTGTGCGGCGATGCGCATCATCTCGTCCAGAACGGCGGCGCGCCGGTCCACGGGGATGTGCTCCAAAACATCGACGGCCACAACCACATCCACGCTCTTGTCTTCGAGACCCAACGCGGTCCCGTCGGCCGTCACGAAATTCGGTCGGTCGTCCCATTCCAGGTCTGTGCCTTGGTAGGGCGTTCCCTCGGGGAGGAACGCGGTGAACCGGCTCCGTTTCGCGCCGACCTCGAGGATCGAGTGCCCGGCCTCAATATGACCCAATGTCTGGAGGATCACGCCGAGATGTTGGTATCGTTGATATTGGTCGAAGGGTAGTTGCCGCAGGGCGGTTTGCCGATCGAGAAGGTTTTCGCTCATTTGGATATGTAATGCTCCACAACGGTCTTCCGTATCTGGATGGATACGCAGGGAATGGCCTCCCGGCCAGACAGTCGAGGCTTCCCATCGATGCCGGTACCCCGCGTTCTTGTCTTTCTCGTTTGCCGGCGCGACGCCGGTATGGCGCAACGTTAGATCGTCGATCTCCAGCCGGGGCGTGCGTTCGGTGCTCAGAGTTAGTTCTAGCTGAAGCCGTTGCGCGTTGCCTTCTCCGGCGATGAAGTAGACCTCGTTGCCATCTCCCACGACCGTGCCCGTCTTGTCTTTCGCCCACGCGCCTCGGTCGGCGGCCCAGAGGTTTTCCCCGCGAATTTCGAGTGGAACCGGTGTCTCACGTTTCGCCGAAACCAACTGCGACAATGTCGCTTCGGTCTTGCGATCGTTCGACGCGGCCAGGATGACTTCGTAGTCGAGGTTTCCGAAACCGAATCGGGCGGTGCAGCCTCTTCGCGTGAGCTCGTTCAGCCAGTGACTGGGCGCGCGTTCGTGACAGTGAGAGGGTTCCTTCAGATCGAAACGCAATGGATCCGGGGTCGACAGCAGCACGATGCCGCCGGGACGTAAAATCCGTAGCGCCTCATCCAGTGCGTGTCCGGGATTCGACAGATGTTCGAGCAGGTCGAAACAGGTCACAACGTCCACGCTCGCGGACGCGACAGGCAGCTCTTCGGCCAACGACGCGGCGAGGTAGGGGCGAGTCTCTTCGAGACGGCTCAACGCATACAGACTGACATCCAGGCCAAACGCTTGGAGGCCCTGTCTCCGTACCTCGTCGACGAGGTAGCCGTACGCGCAGCCCATATCTAGCCATCGGGCCTTTTTGCGCCACTTGCGGATGACGGATACGAACGCATCCCAGGACGCGTGCTCCTCGGCATAGCCGCCAGGACCGTAACCGCTGCTCTTACCCGTGTAATAGCCTCGACCGTAGAGGGAGTTGAGCTTCGCAAAAGCACTTCGACGTTTTCGGGCGGCCATCTCTCTTCTTTCCACAAATTGCCAGGATTCTGGGGATTCTGACATTCCGTCTCAGAACTCGTTCGTTCACCATACGAAGCGAACCGGATTCAGGAAACGGAGCCATCTCCGACTGCTCTCATATCTCCCCAAAGCTCTTTCCGATTGAAGAACGTCGTAGGCCCGGCCATCGGGGGCACTACGTGCGCCCTACCGGAAGAAACACTCAAAAGACGCTCCAAACCGAAGGTAGCGCGTTTTTCGAAAAAATGGGCGGAAACGGCTCTCGGGAGACGCCCTAAGGATCCATAGGGGGGCGGTACGCGCAACCGTGTGTGCAGAGATGGCAATCCGCGAGAAACGCGTTGAACTTGGCCCGCTCCTCCGATCGCAGGTACGCCTCGATGCCATCGCCGAGTCTGCCCAGGGGCTCGGAGAAGAGACAGCCCCGGATCTGCCCCCGAGAATCGACGAACAGGAAATCGTCCGCCGAGCAGGGCACATCCAGCGCCGCGCGATCCTCGAAGAAACGCAACAGGTTCTCGAAGTAGACGGGGGTATGCGGAAACGAGCGGCTGCCACGTTCCTTCTCCGCCAAAATATAGGCAATCACCTCGCGAACATGGCCGAGGAAGGTCTCGTCGTAGCGTGTGAACTCGGGCCAGTCGACCCGCTCCTTTCGGTACACGACCGGGTATTCGTGGTAGGCCTGCACGGTGACCGAATCGACGCCGATCGACTCGCAGCGGTCGAGCACGCCGAGGACCTCGTGGGCGTTCTCCGGCCCGATGACTGTGGCCACCACCACCTGTGTGGCCGCGCCGCGCTCGTTCCGTATCCGCACCAGGCGTGCGCAGTTCTCCCATAATCGTTCGACCTGCCGGATGCCGGTCAGTTGCCTGAGTAACTCCGGTTTCACAGCGTCGAGAGAGACCTGAACGAAGTCGATCCCGGCATCCAAGGTCTTGTAGCAGTGCTCGTCGTCGAGGAAATAGCCGCTGGTTCCGATGAAGATTTCCTGGAAAAACGGCCGGGCGGCGGCGGTGATATCGTAAAGTTGACGCGATAGGTACGGTTCGCCGCCGGTGATGACCAGTTTGCTCGCGCCCGCGCGGGCCGCCGGTTCGAACAGCTCGGCGCGCAGTCGCTCCGGGGTCGCTTCTTGGGCTGCGGAGGTGGTGTTCAGCTCCGGGATGTAGCACTTGGGGCAGGCCAGGTTGCATCGCTCGGTGATCTGGAGATGTACGATTTCCGGGCCGCGCGGCGAGGGTGTCTCTTGGTGGTTACGATCGAGCATGCTGTTTTCCGTTGGATCTGCAAGCAGTATAGATTATCTGGCGAGAATTCCACGCGTTCGCCACGGATCTTACCCGTTCTAGCCTGTAACCCGCGCCCAAGCTATGCTTGCAGCACTTCTGGATTCTCCGGCCTCAGGTATCTCGGCAGGGTTATCGAAGAGGGAACGGATGCGTTGTGCATTTCGAAACGAAGGACGCACTCAATGATCGACGGGCATTCCGCATTGGATAGACAGCATGTGAGCATTCTGGGTGTTGCCGTGGCGGCGGCCTGGTCGGCCCTGGCTTTGGCGATCCCGTCGCAGCCGGCATCGCCTGTGACGCACCCTCTGGAGATCATCGCCACCCAACCTCTGCAGACCAGTGTCGGCCCGCACGCGCTGCAACTCTTGCTGCCCTATCTGGTGTTTCTCACACCGGCGGCCCCGGATGGAGCCGCGTGGATGCTCAACACAGCGGTGCTCTGGGCGGGGGCTATCTTGGTGGGTGCTTGGGCGATTCGTGAGGGAACCGGTTTCTGGGGAGGCATCCTCGCGTGTTTAGCGTACATGCTCGCGCCGCAAGTTCGGGCCATGCTGCCGAATGTTTGGACGACGTTCTATCTGGTCTGGTTTTGGGCGGTTTTGGCGGGGTACTCGGGGCGCTGGAAACACGATTTGGTGGCGTCTATTGTGCTTGTCGGTGCGGTGTTGAGCCATCCGACACTATGGCTTCCGATCCTGGCGGTCTGGGCGGGTTTTCGTTTACCGCAATCCCAGTGGCGTGACTGGCCGACGTGGCTTTGTGTGGTTGCCCCCCCGGTTCTGGTCTGGCTGGTTCTGCCGTTTTTGTGGTGGCCGCTGGCCCACAACAGTGCGGTACTCTATCAACGGATTCAGGGATTTACTCTCGACCCTCTCGGACTGAACGCCCTCAGGAACGCCGAAAACGGTATTTGGGGGACGATGGGCGTCACGCTGAAATCTACGGCGGCGTACAGCGGCTTCCTCTTGCCGTTTGTCCCGTTGGCCGTGTGGGGAGCGTTCCGGCGCCCCGAACTCCGCTGGCCGTTCTTGGCGTTGCCCGCGATCTTTGCAGGGGTGTTGCTCTCGGCCGATCCCCTTTCCGTGGCTTTCGTCTCAGCCCCCCTGCTTTTGCCCGCGGCCGCCTACGGGCTCAGCGTACTCTCCCGGAATGAATGGAGGATCGAGTTTCCAGCCACCGTGGCCGCGATCGTCTTGTACGTGGTGTGGCCGGGGAACTTGGTAGGGGTGGCGCTGGTTGGAGCGTTTGTGGTGGGCGCGTTTTTCCTCACAAGGGAACGCACGATTCGGGTCCCATAGGTTTCGAGAGACGCTCTCACTCGGTTAGCGACAGGCACTGCTGCAACCGAAGTCGGAAGCCGAGACGCCGGGGTACTGTCCCGATTTATACGGATACCCACTACCCGAGCCGCCTCCGTATAGGGGTCTGTAGATAGTGCCTTTGCTGATGAGACCGTTGGAGCCGCTGTAGGGGAGAAAGTATTCCATGTTCCTTGCGGCCGTACCGTCTTTGTCCGGCCCGACGGATTTTGTGAAGAACGCGGCTCTTTTGTGTAGTGCGTAGTAATGCGGGGCGGCCACGCCGATGCGGTCACTGCCTTCGACGGCGGCGGGTTCGGCGTGGTATTGGCCGCAGAACCATTGCCAGGTTTCGGTCTCCCCCTCGATCTGAAACGGATCGTTGATACTCGAACTTAGATACGCGATGGGCGTGGTGATGAATTTGTGCTGTGCTTTGCACCCGTCGGC
>CAYTDF010000163.1:0-9079 GCA_964436365.1 uncultured bacterium
TTCCTCCTTGGAGTTCCAACCCTCCAATGTTTGCCGGGAAAAATGTTCGACTCTTTGATATTGTCTTGAATGTTGACGGATTAAACCCTTTTGAGGAAGAATTCGAAAGGGCGCTTGAAATGCGACTGAATCGCTTGAAAATAAAAATTTTACCCTTGGAACGTATTATTAAGAGCAAAAAGTCCGCAGGCCGGAAAAAAGACAAAGCAGTGCTGCCCGTTCTTGAAGATGCCTTGATCGGCATTAGGGAAAGAGAGGGTGGATAGAAATTCTGGAGAGGTGGCTGAGTGGCCGAAAGCGCCGGTCTTGAAAACCGGAGTACCGCGAGGTACCGTGGGTTCGAATCCCACCCTCTCCGCCAATTGATAAGTGGTCCCGATTGCGCGACGAGCGCCCAGGGAAAACTGTAAGAAAAACGCAGGGTTTTGCGCGCCACTTGGTGGTTCGAGCCGATTTTTTTATAAAACTTGTTTATCGTACACATTTAATGTACGATATCTTCTCTCCCCCAGAAACGCGGCCTGCCCGAAAACCCGATAATCTCCCTGACGGTCATTAATAATCTTTAGTGAGGTCACAATGAAATATCTAATCATTTTCACTACATTCTTAAGTCTCGTTGCCTTCAGCAGCGCTGAAGCGAGACCCAAACAAGACTCAAGCAAGCGCGAGCGGGGCGACTTCCGTCTTAAGGATGGTCTTGAGCACAGTATCAATATCTTGCAGCAGAATGGTCCTTGCGGGGTCGAGGCCATGGAGCAGCCTGGTGGATTTAAAGTTCGCTATCTCGAGAATGCCAATGGGGAGGTCAGCACATTGCGCCTTGTTGGAAGCAATGGGAATGACGTCTTCAGGCCGCGGGCAGGAGAAGGGTGGGATTCGAACCCAATGCCTGCAGAGTGGTTGTGGTGGATTGGAGAAAATAACCCAGCGCAGGGGCTGCCCGAACCGACAATCAGTAATCCCAAGGAGCTTTGCCTGCTCGACTTCTATGTTTATTGGCCACGGATCTGTCAGGTGCCCTCGGCGGCAGGGTGGTCCACAAATGAACTCGTCTGTGAAGCCGCCCCCTACGTCATCGATCAAGTCTCCTTCATCATGTGTGCTGGCGACGATGTCATAGACCTTTCGGCTTGTCAGTTGGCCCGAGACCCGAACATCTCCATCCATGCCCACATGGGTAGAGGCAATGATCTGATTGTTACGGGTGAAGGCTCCGATAAGATCTATGGTGGCAGAGGAAACGATGCTGCCTGGTCGGGAACGGGCAGCGATCTGATTAATGGCGGTAACGGTTACGACAGTGTATTCTATAACAGTGATGGTTTCGATACACTGCTCCATTTAGAAACATTTTTTGAACTCTAGGAGACGACAATACCGTTGCTGGGCCCTGCCTTATGCCGCCAAGATCCATTACTGGGTCGATCTGCTCTTAGAGGTTCCCTTCATATGATCAATGAATAGGCTTGGCTCAGCACGAGGTTCGATGGTGGTAGTCCTTTCTTTCGCACATAGAAGATCAAGAAGGCTCGGAATGATACTTCAATTCAAGGAACCGAGATTCTAATTAATAAGCGGATTTTGAAGCCATTTCAGGTACAGCTTTCATTCAGAGACTCAACTTCAAACTCCCAACTAACTACTCTTCCGACTCACGCCCCAACAACTCTCTAAAAATCCTTTCAATTTCATCCATTTTCTCATTTTCAGATTTTTCTATAGACTTTGACCGGAAATATGTTCGAACTTCGTCCCAAGTGTTCCGCAACGAGCGCAACTAGTGAAGGAGAGGATTTACAGCCTAACATGCACTTCCGGGTGCCCTTTAGGGCGGGAAGTGCATCACCCTGGGGATCGGCGACCGAGAGGTCGCAAATCCCACCCTCTCCGCAGTGATAAATAAGATGAATCAACTCTTTCTATGTACGCTAATAGGCCTCTCGCTGACCTTTCCTTCAGTGAGCTTTGCCCAGGCAAAGCTACGTTCATTGGATATAAAATCCTTCAATAAAAAAATTGTCGCTGGCTACCAGGCTAAAAAACCATGGACCCAAGACCCTTTGTTGATCGCCCTAGAACTCGCCGGTGCCGGCACGGAAGAGATGGCATCCAAAAAGATCTCTGTCGCTAACGATTCTCCCGAAGTAGGAAACAATCAAACACTCATAACGATCGTCGAGGATGGTTGGCTCGATGATTCACAACGGGGTCACAAGCGAATCTTTAAGATGCATAAGAATAAGCAGGGGCAATGGCGAATTCAGACCGCTCAGGAAGCCTACTCCTGTTGGCGCGGCCCTACAAAAGGGTTTACGACCAAGCCTTGTCCCTAGCGGTTGTCCCGCTACCTTAAAATCAGTACAATTCGGTCTGTGAAAGCCCTCTTTTTTTTGGTCGCGGTAACGCTCCTCGCTTGCTCTTCGGGAGGAAACAATTGCATTCCATCGGGGGACCAAGCCGATATCAACGCTGCTTTGGCCGAAGAGGGAGACAAGGTGGGGGGAGTCCCTCACGGAACGGATTTTGAGGACTTGCCTCAGGAGTGGGTCTGTCCTGTCTGTGGTATCCCCAAGAGACAATTTGTGGTGGCCGATTCCAAGCACCAGAACGGTTCCGGAGGTGCCCTCAATGGACTCCGGACTCGTCTGATGAAGTTCTCCTGACGCTTGCCCCTTCCGGCCGTAAGCGTACTTCAAGTCGCCCGCATCTTCCCTCCTTCCCTCGTCTAGTTTGTTCGTACCCGGATATTTCGTTTTGGGATTGAATTGTGCTGAGAAGATGAGGAATGGAGAAGAAGATGAATCCACGCATCCCTATTCTGTTGGTTCTAGCCTGTTCGATCGGACTGACCGTTGCGCCCACGGGCTCCTGTCAATCGCAATCAACAAAAGCCCCGTCCCTCCCCCGCTATGTTTGCCAGGAGCTGCCCACCGTGCCGACGGGGGATTGGCCGAGCGATGCCGCCTGGCGCACGTTGCCGTCTACAGGGCTGTTCGTGCTCGCCGAGGATGGTCAAAAGACGCGCGAAAAGACGGAAGCCCGCATGGGCTGGACCCGGGACGGGATCTACATCCGCTGGACCTGCACCGACCCTCACATCTGGATCGACTACAAGAATCGTGACGACGAGCTCTGGAACGAGGAGGTCGTCGAGGTCTTTCTTGCGCTCTCGAAAGACCCGTACCGGTACTTCGAGTTCGAGGTCTCGCCCAACAACCTAATCGTCGATCTGGACATCCGCTGGAGTAAGAAGTCGGGCGCACTCGGCATGGTTGGCGACAAGGACTGGGATTCGAAGGGCTCTCGTTCCCGCGTCGAGTTGGACGGCACGCTCAACGACCCCAGCGACGTCGACCGGGGCTGGACGGCCGATCTTTTCGTTCCTTTTGCGGATATGGGTGTGAAGGCTCCGAAGAAGGGTGCGCCGTCTCCGACATGGCGGGTGAACTTCTATCGCATCGAACGTCAGAGCAAGAGTCCGTCGAAGAATGACGAGTACTCGGCCTGGTCCCCAACGCTGACGAGCCCCCCTGCGTATCACACTCCCCCGCGTTTCGGCTTCCTCACCTTCACCCACCGGAAAGCGAAGTAAGGTGATCGACGTGTAGAGGGACATCCCCGAAGTACCGTCAGACACATCAACTCCCCGCGTTCGCGAGTGGAATGAAACCGCCGGGTTTCATTTTGTATCGAGGGGCGCGGGCACGCCAACACACTCCTACCACGGCCGAAACCGGCGGGCTGCATTCTCGACAGGGACACATCCGCATGACAGAAACCTCGACCACGCCTTTACGCATTTTCGCCCATATCGACATGGACGCGTTCTTTGCTTCGGTGGAGCAACGCGACGATCCCGACTTGCGTGACGCACCGGTGGTGGTCGGAGGCCGTGCCGAAGATCGAGGTGTGGTCGCCGCCGCGTCCTATGAAGCCCGGCAGTACGGGATCCGCTCGGCGATCTCCATGGCCGAAGCGTTCCGGCGTTGTCCCGAACTGATCCGGCTGAATGTCGATATTCCCAAGTACCGAGAAGTCTCCCGCCAGGTAATGGATGTATTCCGTTCGCGCACCGGATTGATCGAACCGGTCTCACTCGACGAAGCCTATTTGGATATTTCGGAGACCCTGACCTCGTTCGCTGAGGCGGAATCCTTCGCTCGCGAGTTGAAGGTAGAGATTCGCGAGCGCACTGAACTCACGGCTTCGGTCGGGGTTGCACCCTGTAAATTCGCGGCCAAAATCGCCTCGGATTACGATAAGCCGGATGGTTTGTGCGTGATACGGCCGGAGGAGTTGGACCTTTTCCTCGCGCCGCTCAATGCTCGCGTCATCCCCGGCGTCGGCCCCAAGACCGGGCAGCGCTTGGCGGAGGAAGGCCTGGAGACGATCGAAGACCTGCGGCTCGCGGGCCGCGAACGGCTCGTCGAACTCCTCGGCCCCACCCACGGCGCACGGCTGCACGAGCTCGCCCATGGACGCGACGAGCGTCCGGTTGTCGTCTCGCGTATCCGCAAGAGCGTCTCCCGCGAGAGCACTTTTCGGCGCGATGTGCGGAACGTCCAGCACCTCGTGGAGTATCTCTCCATTCTGGCTCGCAAGGTCTATGACGACCTCACTCGTCTCGACCTGCATCCACGGCACGTCGGCATCAAGGTTCGGTTCTCCGATTTCAGCACCCTCACTCGCGGCCAAACGCTCCCCGAACCCGTCTGCACACCGGATGGACTCTTGGAAGAGGCCTGCAAACTCTTGCAGGAGGCCGATCTGGACGGCAAGCGCGTACGTCTACTCGGCTTACGCACGGCATCGTTCATCGAGCATGAAGAGACGGAACAAGTACGGCAAATCGACGAGAGTTTGGAAGCGAAGCGAGACGACCGTATCCAACCGCTCCTCTGGGATACGTTTGCCGACTCCCTATAGCGCTATCGTGTATCCGGTTTCACAGCACAAAAGGCCTGTTTGGCGCGCTCCAGCTTTTCATCGGTGAAATGACGGTTCGACACCAACCGAAACGCCGTCGGTTTTGTGGGCAGACATCGCACGCGATGTTCGGCCAAACGCTCCACCACCTGCACTGCGGGCACGCCGAATTCGGCAACGTCCACCATCAGGATATTGGTCTCCACAGTCCGAAGGTCGACCCGGTACCCGGGAAGATTCGCGATGTGCTCGGCCAATGTACGAATACGCGCGTGATCCTCGGCGAGCCGGTCGATCGTGGTATCCAACGCCACCAAGGCGGCGGCGGCCAACACACCGGCCTGCCGCATCCCGCCCCCCAACATCTTACGTTTCTTGCGCGCCAAGGCGATCGTCTCTTCCGAGCCACAAACGATGGAACCCACCGGCGCGGAGAGTCCTTTGGAGAAGCAGCACGAGACCGTGTCGACTTTCGCGGCGAACTTGGCAAGCGGAATCCCGGTGGCCACGGAGGCGTTCCACAGCCGCGCCCCATCGAGATGAATCTTCATCCCTTCTTCGCGCGCGATATCGCAGAGGGTCTCGAATCGCTCGAAGGGGATGCACGTTCCTCCCGCTGTATTATGCGTATTCTCTAACCACAAGAGTGTCGTCCACGCCTTATGGACGTTCTCTTGGCAGATGTTGGCTTTCAGGGTCTCGGGACTCAAGAACCCACGTTCGCCTTGCAACGGGAGAAAAACCACGCCGCCCACACCGGATAGGCCTCCGGATTCGTACTGATAGACATGGTTTCGGGTTTCGATAATCACCGCGTCGCCCGGCTGAGTGAGGCTCAGGGCGCTCGAAAGATTGGCCATCGTCCCGGTGGGAACGAACATGGCCGCGTCTCGTCCGAGGAGTTCCGCGTGGCGGCGTTCCAGTTCCATCACGGTGGGCTCATCACCCAGCACGTCGTCGCCGAGCGGGGCTTTGCTCATGGCTTCGAGCATGGCCTCTGTGGGTTGGGTCACCGTGTCGCTACGCAGATCGATGCTATCGGGATGGTCGGGATTGGGCGAAAAAGTTGGTCTCATCACTCGGCTCCAAGGGTATCTGATCGAAACGAGACTATAGCACGTTCAAAGTTGGACTGACCGCTCGCCGCCCCCCCTCCTCCCCCCCCCCTCGCACCGTCTGACTTTCCATCCGGGCGGTCACCTGCTATCGTGTATCAAATTGAGACCGACACCGCCCGCCGTTCTGAAATGCACGGCAGTTTTCAGTCGAACTCTCATTTTGAAACTAGGATTGTCGGTACATTCGATCATGCAAGTGGGTATTGTAGGCCTTCCAACCTGTGGGAAAACCACGGTTTTCAACGCTCTCACGGGAGCGCACGCGGAGACGAATCTCGCGGGCTTCGGCAAGCGAGACCCCAACCGTGGCGTCGTCCATGTCCCCGACCCGCGCCTGGACACCCTCAGCGCGATGTACAAGCCCAAGAAGAGCACACGGGCCACCATCGACTTGACCGACGTGGCTGGGCTCTCCAAGGGTTCGAGCCAAGATGCCGGGTTTACCGGCGAGTTTCTCGGCCATCTCCGCGAGATGGAAGCGCTGATGATTGTGGTCCGCGTGTTTGAATCGGACTCGGTTCCGCATCCTGAGATCACCGTGGACCCGGTCCGTGATTTCGAGACGGTCAAGGCCGAGATATGCCTGGCCGACATGGGGATCCTCGAGAAGAGGCTGGAGCGTATCGGCAAGGATGTCCAGCGCGTCACCGACAAGCGAAAAGAGTTGGAGGCCGAACAGGCCAGTCTGAGCCGCTTCTTGGAGGCTCTGGAGGATGGCCGGACGATTCTGTCGACCGACCCCACCCCGGAGGAGATACGGCTCTACATTCGCTCGTACGGACTCCTGTCGGGCAAGACAGTCCTGGTGCTAGCCAACGTCGGAGACCTGACTCATACGGCGGAAGCCGAACGCCTGGAGGCGCTCAAGGCTGCCGCAGACGGGTTGGAACTGGTCGTCATGAACCCGCAGATCGAAGCTGACCTCGCCGATTTGCCGCCCGAGGAGCACGAGGAGTATTTCGAAGCGTCGGGCCTTGCTGGGAGTGCGAATGGCGATGTCATCCGCGCCTGCTATTCGGCGTTGGGGCAAATGTCCTTCCTCACGGCGGACGAACCCGAGGTCCGCGCCTGGACCGTCGGCATCGACACACCCGCTCCCGAGGCGGCCGGAAAAATACACAGCGACATTCAGCGTGGTTTTATTCGCGCGGAAGTGATCGCCTACGACGATTTGGTGGAATTGGGCTCGGAGCAGGCTGCCAAGAAGGCTGGGAAATATCGGCTAGAGGGCCGCGATTATCTCGTCCAAAACGGCGACGTCATTCTGTTCCGTTTTTCGGTCTAAAGCGTCTCTAGCAAATGGAGGTCTTCATGGAGCCGGTCAACGGTCTTCCTCCTTCACCCGACAAACCTGAAAGATCCGCAGAACCGCCTCGGGGTACATCCGGGGAAGCGTTCCGTTCCGCGTTGGATCGTCATGTCGCATCTGGGGCTGGCGTGAACGCCAGAGCCACGACGAGCACCGTGCACACCATCCGCACGGGCGACACCCTTTCGGATGTCGTCAAGAAGCGGATGGACACGCTCGGGATGCAATACGAAACCGGCGACATCTACCGCCAAGTTCGCACAGTTGCCGCCGCCAATCGCATCGAAGATCCCGACAGGATTTATGTGGACCAGCGCATCGACTTGAGCGCAGTGGGCCAGAAGACCGCGGCCGCCAGCGGCGGTCCAGCCCCGCACACGGTCCCGCCCCAACAAACAGCAGAGCTCACACCGGTCAACATCCCCATACCGGCCTCCCCTCTTCACCAACCTCCCGTCTCCGTACCGGCGTCGGTGACCGTCGGCGCGCCGGAGACCCAGAGCGCGCAACCCCAGACCGCCCCAACGGAGTACGTCCTGCCCGCAACCGGGCGGCTGACATCCGGCTACGGCACGCGGAACGATCCGTTCACCGGGGCGCTCCGTTTTCACCATGGCATCGACATCGCCCTGAATCGGGGCACGCCGGTGGGGAGTGTGGCTTCGGGAGAGGTCCTCTTCGTCGGTCGGCGGGGTGGCTACGGGCATGTAGTCGAGATCGACCACGGACGCGGGGAAACCAGCCTCTACGCGCACCTGGGTGAGACTTCGGTCGCCGCCGGGCAAGCCATCGGGCTGGGTCAGGTCATCGGGCTTTCGGGCTCTTCGGGACGCTCCACGGGACCGCATCTACACTTCGAAATACGCCGCGACGGAAGTTCCATCGATCCCGCCACGGTTTTACCGGTCGACACGCTTCCAGTTGGCGTGGAAAAGGCTATTGAGCGGAAAGAGATCGGCTAGAGCATGACACTCGAAGCCGTGGACAGACCGGTTCGGCAGGCGACAGCGAAAGGCTGGGGCAAGCCTATCAGGCAGTTGCTCGAACACTGTGTGGATCTAGTCTATCCGCCGGTCTGCCGGAGTTGTGGCGGCGCAATCGAGGAGGATCGGGAGCTGATCTGTCGGCGTTGTTGGCATGAAGTGAAGCCAATCGACGATCCGGCTTGTATCGCATGTGGAATGCCCCGCGCGGGTCACGACATCGCGGGCCAGTGCGACCGGTGTCCGGAGGGCTGGCCGGAGGGAGCGATTCTACGGAGTGCGTTGACCTACAAAGGCCCCATCCGCCCATTGGTGCAGGGACTCAAGTTCGACAGTCTGCGGGAACTGGCCGAACCGCTTGGACGATGGCTGATCTGGGGATTCGACCGCCACTTCGGCGGACAGCGATTCAACGGGATTGTGCCAGTGCCACTTCACAAACGCCGGGAGCGCGCGCGGGAGTTCAACCAGGCGACGCTGATTGCGGAATCCTTGGCCGAGCATCTGGGGATTCCCTTAGCCCTGAATGCGCTGATCCGCTGGAGGAATACCCCGCCCCAGACCTCTCTCTCCGGCCAAGATCGGCAGGCGAACGTCGCGGGGGCGTTCCGCACGGGAGAGGGTTCACGCATCGAGGGACAGAGAATGCTCGTCATCGACGACGTCGTCACCACGGGCAGTACGGTTTCGGAGATTGCACGTGTATTGTTGAATGCCGGAGCGCGGCACGTGTCGGTGCT
>CAYTDF010000164.1:0-3252 GCA_964436365.1 uncultured bacterium
CTAGCGTGATCGCATCTAGGATTCCAGCACGTTTAGGAAGTCCGTTGCCTCGTTGTGGGCCATCCGGTCGGGGATCGCAAAGACGAAACCTCTCCCGCCCAGCGCCCGCGCGATGGTTAACGCACCTTCGGGGCTCACATACAGCTGACAGAGTTTTCCCGCGTCGCGTATCCGGCTCAGCAGCTCCAGCCATTCTTCCGGGGGTGGCGCTCCCTCTCCGGGAATCCACTGAATCCCACGTAGCCGTTCGACCGAGAGCAGCATATCGAGATGTGGAATCTGGCCTTTCCCGTCCAGGTGATAGAACCCGTGGTCGAGAGTTTCGCAACAGGCGGCGATGTCCGGCAGTACGAAGCGTTCGAACATGGCGGGTGAGATCATGTACGAGAAATCGCACTGCAGCATGTAGCATCGTCCCGGCGACCAAATCGCAGCCCACGGAGTCGTGCCGTGACCGCACGGCCTGGCGATGTCGTGCAGTTCATTGTAATAACGCTCCCACAGTTGCGTAACCTCGCTCACAAGCCGAACGACTTCCTGGGGAGCGTCGCAACAGTCAAACAGTAGCCGTTCCGTCGTCAGCAATGATGCCAGGATGTCCAGATTGCCGCCGATGTCGGTGTGGCCGATACAGACCTGCTCACCCCAGCGTTCCACGGCGCGCTTTGTGAGCGCTCGCACTCGATTCCACCAGACATTTTCGGCGGAATATGTCGGATACAGGTCGTGGATACTCACCTGTTCGCAGGGCTCGAACCAGACTGTTTCCGGTAGAGGCTCCACGCGAGCGCCCAGGAACCCCGCAGCGATGCCCGGACCGTAGTTGGGATACCATTTCGGCCACGCGTCCCCCAGAAACCGAGTCGCTTCCAGGCACGCCTGATAGTGATCGAGGAGTTCGTCTTCCGGCATTTCCAGCGGGTAGGTCGATGTGAACGCGTGAGGTTGGGGCGGTCGTTCCACGATGGAAGGCGACCAGGATTCAAGCACGACCAGTGGCCGGTCCAGTTCACCGGCCCACCAGGCCGTCCAGTCGCGTTCCACGCGTTCCCAGTCGTTCTCTGTAAAATGGATTTGGAGTGTCATGACGTGTAGTTTACCATTGTTGATTCTAGATTTGCAGCCCGTCGAACGAGCGCGGATGTGGGAGGCGGCGAGTACGGTTGTCCCAAGGGCCGTTCCCCGATAGCTTCCGTACTCAGACGAGGTATCCGTGCGTTCTTTTGCGAGCACGGCTTGGGGCCGCGCGAACTTGTCACCGTGATCGAAGAAGTCCAGAGACAGCAAGGCGGGAGACCGGGGGACGATGCCTAACTCGCTGGACGTGGGGCACGGCTGTTTGGCGATTCAGATCATATCGAAAATTGGACTGCGGAAAGGAAACGAAAAATGAAATTGCGTGAGCTGGGAACATCGGGGATTGACGCCTCGGTCATTGGGCTGGGAACGTGGGTTACTGGCGGTGGTGTGCCCTGGGGCGAAGACCCGGACGACAGTGAATCGATCCGCGCCATCCAAGCCTCGATCGATGCCGGTATAAGTCTCATTGATACAGCACCCTGCTACGGTTTCGGCCGCAGTGAGGAGATTGTAGGCAAGGCCATCAAGGGGCGGCGCGACAAGGTTGTCATCGCCACCAAGTGTGGGCTTTGGTGGAAGGACAACCGTGGTTCGGAATTTACCGAATTTGATGGAAAGATGATCTACCGCAGTCTGCACCCCGAGACGATTCGCGATGAGGTTGAATCCAGCCTTCAGCGGCTGGGTGTCGACACCATCGATCTCCTCCAGACGCATTGGCCCTCGGTCGAACCGGACAAGACACCCATCGCCGAGACTGTGGGCTGTCTCATGGAGCTCAAGAAGCAAGGCAAAATTCGTGCGATCGGTGTGTCGAATGTCAGCCTGGAGGAGCTCAAAGAGAATATCGCCAGCGGCGATATCGACACCAATCAGCCTCGTTACAGCATGCTTTACAGGCTGATCGAAGACGACATCCTACCCTGCTGCATCGAGAACAAGGTTTCTACGCTCGCCTATATGCCCATCGAGCAGGGCTTGTTGACCGGAAAGGTCGGGATGGACCGCACATTCCGCGAGGGCGAGTGGCGCAGCAATCAGGATTGGAATCCCTGGTTCAAACTTGAGAACCGGAAGAAGATCCTCGATCTTCTGGCCTCCTGGGAGGAACTGACGGAGAAGCACAGTTGCAGTTTGGCGCAGCTGACCTTGGCGTGGACCGTGAGCCAACCGGGCGTGACCCACGCGCTCGTCGGTGCGCGCACCACAGTCCAAGCGGAGGACAACGCCCAGGCGGGCAATATCGAACTCGACCCCGCCGATGTGGCGCGAATCCGCTCCGATGTATTGGCGCTCGGCGACCCGGCGTGACCCGAAGTCGAATTGCGAATCGAAACACTTGCGGGGTGGGCTTCGGCCCACCCCGTTTTAATTCGTAGAGATATCCGTGAGAAAATGACCCCGCACATCAACTCCCGTGCCCCTCGATATATACACGCGACCCATTCACTCACTCCGCATCGATCTCACTCAACGCCACCGGGCGCTTCTCTGCCAGTGAACGCTTGGCTGCGAGCCCCATCACCACCGGCACCCGCGCGTCCGCACCTTCGACCGGCGGCCGCGTATCGTTGCAGATGCACTCGATGAACGCTCTCATCTCGGTCACGAATGAATCGGTGTACCGGTCCATGAAGAAGTGCAGCGGAAGCGGGCTATGCACACCGTCCGCGTCGCTGTGGGTCGTCCGGTTCGGGGTGTTATTCTCGGCCGAAATCGCCCCCTCCGAGCCGAAGACTTCCACACGCTGATCGTATCCGTAAACCGCCTTCCGGCAGTTGTCGATCGAGCCGAGGGCGCCGTTCTTGAACTCCAGCGTGATCAACACCGTATCCACATCGCCCGCTTCACCGATCGCGGGGTCGACCCGCACTCCACCCACCGCGTACACGCGTTCCACCTCATCGCCGATCAAGTATCGAGCCATATCGAAATCGTGGATGGTCATATCGAGGAAAATCCCGCCGGACACTTTGATGTAGGCGACCGGAGGCGGGCCGGGGTCGCGGCTGGTCACGCGCACGATATGCGGCGTGCCAAGTTTGCCTGCGGCGACCGTCTCCCGCACATGCAGAAAATTCGGGTCGAAACGGCGATTGAACCCGACTTGCAGTTTCACACCCGCCTTGTCGACAGCCGCGAGTGCGCGGTCGATCTTGGCCAGATCCAGGT
>CAYTDF010000164.1:3287-8526 GCA_964436365.1 uncultured bacterium
GAAGATCTGCTTGCCCGCCGCCGCCGCTTCCTCGATCAGCCGGGAGTGTGTATTCGTGGATGTACAGATGACTACGGCTTCCACCGACTCGTCATCGAAGACAGCCTGGGGCGAGTCGTACGCAGTGGCCACGCCCAGTTTTTGAGCGCAGGCCTGTGCGGCGGTTGTATCCGTATCGGCCACAGCCGTCAGGTGTGCGTTCGGTATCCGGTACGCCAGGTGTTCGGCATGCAAAACGCCGATCCGCCCGGTTCCAATCACGGCGGTGTTTACGATCCTGTCGGAGTTCATTCTTGTTTCTCCACTAAAGTCCGAGTGTTCTTAGATACTCACGATTACGACTGGCGCTTTCGATGGGCGTGCCCATCCCCGGCAGTACATCCTGTTCGACCACGATCCAGTCTTGATATCCCCGCTCGTTCAGCGTCTCGGTGATGCTCGGGAAGTCGACCGTGCCCTGGCCCAACTCACAGAAGACCCCATGCTTGACCGCCTCGAAGTAGTCCCACTCTTCCGAACGGGCTCGCGCGGCGATCTCTGGGTGACAGTCCTTATAATGGACATGCCAGATCCGGTCCGCGTGCTTTTCGAGAGCTTCTCTTGGGTCGCCACCGCCATACGCATAGTGGCCCATGTCCAGACAGAGACCGAGCAGACTCGCGTCTGTTCTCTCGAGCAGCGTGGCGACTTCGGCGGGAGTCTCTACATAGCCCGCGCAGTGGTGATGAAACACCGTACGTAGTCCGGTCTTTTCTAGCACTGCCCGCGCGACAGCGGCCGCCCCCGAAGCGAAGGTTGCCCATTGCGGTTCGGAGAGCCCCTCGCTGGGCTCTATGTGGCCCGCGTTCTTGGTGCGCGTCGGATCCGTGCCGTTCTCATCGGCCAGCACAATGAACGCCTCCTTGTTGACCGGTGCGAGAAGCCGTGCCGTCTTGAGGGCCAAAGCCACCCCATCGGCGTGCGCATCCACGTTGGCTAGACTGACCGGAACGAAAGCTCCGAGCATCGAGAGCCCGCGTCCCTCCATTTCCTGCCGAAGAGCGTCCGGCTCGGCGGGCATGAAACCCCAGTCGCCCAACTCCGTGCCTGCGTACCCGGCCTGGCGCATCTCATCCAGGACCTGCGCGTATCCGGCGGCTTGGCCGTCCAGATCAAACTCCAAGACACCCCACGAACAGGGCGCGTTTCCCACTGAAATACCGCTCACAGACCTAGCCTCCTCCGTCGCGCGCCTTATGAGGCGCGGCATGCTAACGTGATCCGGCAGAATAGCACGAAAAACCGAAGCGGCGCGAATTCGAGCGAACGTCTCGGCCGCGCGGAAGTGCTACACTACACGACGGCTGCGGAAGGAGAAGATGATGTGCGAACGGACGATGGCCTTCACGGTCGTGTTGTTAATGGCGGTCACTGCGAACGCCACTCCGGAATGGGAGCTGAATGCGGAGAAGTATCTTCTCCTGGACACGCGGGTGATTCAGCGTATAGAGAATGCCAGGCTGGCACTGGGGCAGGTCGAGAAAGCGCCTCAAAACCCACTGTTCGGCGAAGACAGAGTCTGGGAACCGCGTTTCGATAACCTGTACGCGAATGTGATCTACAACCCAGAGCGCGGCCTGTATCAATGTTGGTACAGTCCGTTCATCATCGACGAACTGGCTTCAGAAACGCCACGCTCCGAGCGTGACCGCGTGCCCTATCGACCCAAGTTTCGAGAAATGGGGATCTGCTACGCATTCTCGAAGGACGGGCTCCGTTGGGAAAAACCCGAACTCGGTCTTATCGATTTTCAGGGATCGAAACGTAACAATCTGGTCATTCGCGGGCCGCACGGTGCGGGGGTCATGCGCGACGAGTGGGAGCGCGACCCAGCCCGGCGGTTCAAGATGTTCGCTCGCGGCGAGAAGCACGTCGAAGTCGCCTTTTCACCGGATGGACTGCGTTGGACGAAGCCCATCGCCGCGCCCGAAATCCAAGCCCCCGCCGACACGCACAACAATGCCTTTTGGTCGCCTCATCTCGAACATTACGTCGGGATAACACGACTCTTCGACCGCACGCTCAATCCCGCCTTGCGTCTCGTCGGGCGTGTCGAGAGCGGCGACTTCACTCACTGGACGAAGGCCACCGAAGTCTTCCGCGCGCTTCCCACCGAGACCACACGCCAACTCTACGCCATGCCCGTATTCCAGTACGCGGGTATCTATCTCGGGTTGGCGATGTTCATCGACACGAAGACCGATACCGTCGACTGCGAGCTGACCTGGAGCCCCGATACGCTCACTTGGTCTCGAGTCTGCCCCGGGCAACCGTTGATTCCGCGCGGCGAGGCGGGAGCCTACGATTCCCACTGTATCTACGCGGCTGCCTACCCGGTGATCGAGACCGACGAGATCAAACTCTATTACGGCGGCAATAATGGAAAACACTTCGGATGGCGGGACGGTTTTTTCTGTCTCGCGCGTCTACGCCCCGACGGTTTCGCGGGGTACGAAGCGATCGACGCGGAAGAACCCGCCCGAGTTGTCATCCGGTCCGTGCGCTGTGTTGGGCGAAGACTCGTCCTCAGCGCCGATGCGGCGGGAGGTACGATCCGTGTTGGTATACTGGGCCGAAGCGGGTATGAACTATCCAAATGCAAGCCGATCGAGATGAACGGAACGGATTGCGAAGTCGTATGGAATGGCGATTCCGATTTGACCTCGCTGCACGGCGAGAACATCCGACTCGTTTTTGAAATCGAAAAAGCCCGTCTGTACGCGTTCGGTTTTTCGGACTGAGTCCCGCAGCGGTGCGTCTCTATATGAACAGAGGGTAACCAAGGAGTTCTTCGATGTGTTCCAAGCGTTTCTTTCTCATGGTGTTGACCTTTGCGATTGCAGCGGGACCGGTCTGGGCTGAGGACGGCATCCCCGAGGATTTCCCACGCTTTGAAGTTACCGGCTATGACCGCGAAATGAGCGCCTTGCGTTCGCTCTATTACTTGCATTACACCCCGGCGGGACCTTTGTCGACGCTCTGAGACGAGTGGATCAGTGGGCCATCGTTGTGGCCCGCGCTCGAAACCGAGGGACGAATGGAGACGATCCGCACGCGTTGGGCCGACGTGCTTTCCAAACGCATCATCGATCCCGAAGGCTATGTCGCTACGCATCAGCACGCTTCCATCGCCCACCAACTCGGTTGGCCGTTTCCTTTCTGGAAGCAGGGCGGGCCGGGAACCTGGGGGTGGCATTTCTCACTCGCCGGGGTACCCAAAGGCTGGCACAGCACGGAAGCCAAAACGCAAGACGGCTGGCAAACCGACGGATGCAAAGACCTCGGCATCGACACCGACGCCTGGAACCTCGAACTCTTGACACCGCACGCTGGCGTGCGCACACCGGCTCTCACGATCTTGCCCGATCAAGCGCCCTTCATCCAACTGCGGTGGCGCGCCGAAGGTTTGGCCAACGCGCAGCCTTACCTTGAGTGGACCACGGACGATGAGCCCGAGTTCTCTGTCGAGCGGCGTTTCTATTTTGAACCCATCCAAGCCTCCGAGGGTGTCGTCTACACCATGGTGCCTCTCTACAAGTCACCCACATGGACAGGGACGATCACCCGGCTCGGCATCGGCTTCGGAGAGACAAGCCCAGGGGCGAAGGTGGGCATCCAGGCCCTCTTTACGCAGTACGACACACGGCACAACATCAACAACGCCAATTTCATTCGCGGCTCCGCCCAATATTTCTCCTGGACTCGCGATTTGAACTTTTTGCGCAACAACCTTCCTCGCATTCGTACCGCGATTCACTACATGCGCGAAGACCTCGGCGGCCTACGCGAGAAGTGTATCGTCACACCTTTCGTCGGGCATGACGGGCGGAGCGGTTTGGAGCGGACAAGCGATGGCGAGAAGATCGTACATTCCGGACGCGGCATAGGCAACAACTACTGGGACCTTTTGCCCATGGGTCGCAAGGACGCCTACGCGACGATTCATTATTACGACACGCTCTTGCAGCTCGCCTCGCTGGAAGAGGACATCGACGCTCACCCGGAATGGAACTTGCCGCAAGGCGGGTTGTGTGTTCCGGCCGCTGAACTCAGACGGCATGCCGCCGAAGTCAAAGCGTTTTCCGGGAAGCTCTTCTGGAGCGACGAGACTGGACGGTTCACTTGTGGAATCGACGACGATGGCAAGGCCTATGACTACGGATTCACATTCATAAACTGCGAAGCCGTTCATTACGGATTCGCCAACGACGCCCAGGCCGAATCCATTCTGGACTGGTTGAGTGGCGACAGGATTGTCGAAGGCGACACGTCGCAAGGAACGGACATCTATCACTGGCGTTTTGGGCCTCGGGCCACCACCAAACGGAACATCGAGTATTACGGTTGGTTCTGGCGTTCGCCGGAATCGATTCCCTGGGGCGGTCAGGTGCAGGATGGCGGCGCGGTGCTCGGCTTCGCCTATCACGATCTCTCCTCTCGCTTGCGCGTGCGAGGGCCTGAGGATGCGTGGGCTCGGCTGCAGGCCACCTTGACATGGTTTGAGGAGGTGCAGGCGGAGGGCGGCTATCGAGCCTATTACAAGGACGGTACGCGGGGCACGTTGCAGGGTGGGGGACCGCCAGGCGGGTTGGGGATGGATCGTGAGTTCTTCGAGAGCATTCTTGTGCCGCAGATCATGCTGAACGGTTTTCTTGGATTCCAGCCTCGCGGAGACGGTTTCCAGATCGCTCCCCGGCTGCCCAAGGATTGGCCTGAACTGCGTGTAACGCGCATTCATCTTCACAACCGAATCCTCAATGTAACCGCAACTGGCGATACGATTGTTATTGAGGGTGCGGGCGGTGGAGACGAACCGCTGGCGGCCTATCTGCCGAAGGGATCGTGGCGGATGCACCTGCGAAATGAAGCGGGGGACACCCTCTGGAAATCGACGGCCGCGATCGAAGGATCGATGGAGAAAGTCCCCATCCGACTCGTGGATAAGACAACACTGACATTGACACGCCGCTGATCGGCCGCGTGAAGAGAAGGGATATCGAGCAAAGAATGGCCTCTTTACGTGAGCGAATACTGACGGTCTTTCGTGGCGGAACGCCGGACGTTGTTCCGTTCATGCTCGACCTTTCGCACTGGTTCTATCACAAGACCGGACGCGCCTGGGATCTCAGTCAGGTCTACACCGAACCCGAGCGCGAGCTGATCGACTACCATCGTGAAAACGCTGTCGGCTTTTACGTTG
>CAYTDF010000164.1:8536-9043 GCA_964436365.1 uncultured bacterium
ACAACGCGGCGTTCTGGTCGCAGACCTATCGCCACGATGTTTCTGCGGATGTTCGCAAATCCGTTATCGGCGGCGCGCCCGAGATCGCTTGGACGCTCGATACGCCTTTGGGAACAATCCGCCGATCCCGCCGTTGGAGTGAACAGACTTACTCTTGGCATGTCAGCGAGTGGGTAGTGAAAACCGAAGCCGATCTAAGGGTTTTCGAATACGCAATGACCGGATGCCGCTTTGTGCCCCATTGGGAGCGCTACCGAGAATGGAAGAGTGCCGTCGGGGATGTGGGCGTGGTCTACATGCCGGTCGGCTACAGCGCGATGGGCCATCTCTTCAATCTTTGGATGGGGATTGAAGGCGCGATTATGGCAACGTATGAGTGGACCGAAACGATGCGTGAAGTCGTCGACCGCGTCAACGCCAACCTCTTGAATCTTGTGGACCTTCTCGCGGATTCGCCTGCCGAGATCGTGATTATGGGCGACAATTTTTCATCCGATCTGCAACCTC
>CAYTDF010000165.1:0-1791 GCA_964436365.1 uncultured bacterium
TCAGGAAATTAGGCACCGCGATGGCCGCAAGGATTCCAATAATCGCAACGACGATCAGCAACTCAATAAGTGTAAAACCTCGGCGTTTCCGGTTCAACATGGGTCCTCTGCTCCTCATCAGACTTAGCTCCTCTCGATCCTCTCCGGTTGCCGGAGAGTTCCACAACGCCGCCAAACCTCTCTCTCTCACGCTTGCCGACACCAAAACTCTCTCACAGCCCACACCCCATGTCAACGATCATTCCTCGCCTCTGTCGTAAATAGAGAGCATGCTGTACATTGAAAGATTGGCTCATGATTCCCTATCGAGACCCATGGGCGACGCGGATTTTCGCGAGACGGCTCCCTGGCTCGCAAAGTCCCGATCTAGACTCCAGATTGGAAAAGGAAATCGTATGTTCACTCGCTTCTCGCATTGCTTTACTTGCTTTCTTGTCGTCTCACTCGCCGGAACCGCGACATTCGGACTTCATTTCGAAGATTCCGGCCAGTCGACGCAGAACTGGGAAATCCTGGATTACACGGGTGATAGCGAAGTCTATACTGCGACCGATTCCAGTTGTCCTCCCGGCTACGGCCCCACTGTGCTGCATGTGGAGGGCGACGTCCTCGCGGTGTTGGCGCGCGGAGGCCGTCTGCGCGAGGGTACGTTCGTCGTCCTTTACAAAGAGAACGAGCCCAGCGCACGCGACGCCGACGGGGTTGTCATGGTCTGGGCCCAGTATGGAAAGAACATCTCCGCCGAACACAATACGAAACTCAAACGCGCCCATGTGTGGCTCGAGCAGGACAACGATCTCGGAATTCAGTTCCGCGCGATCGATCCCGAAGGCAAAGAGAACGCCGTCATCGAGCGAGTCGGGCATGGGATCGTCACCGACACCTGGAACCAAACCAACTGGATTTGGCAGAAGGTCCGTATCGAAGGCAATCGTCTGCAAGCGAAGTTTTGGCCCGCGGAACAGGCGGAGCCGAAAGCCTGGAGCCTCGACACGACCTACGATGTGGTTGGAGAACGTTTCGGCCTCAGAATCAACTCCGGCACGATTCGCGTGGCGTATTTCGCGGCGGATGCGGAGGATATCGAGATTCCCGCACCGGCCGCGTACCTGCACTCGCCGTTGAAACGCATCACCTCGTCGCGCCGCATTCCGCTCAATCTCTTTACGAATACCGCCAAGGCGCGTTCGGTCGAGACCGAGTTCGTCGTCTCCAACGCGGACGGCCCCATCGTGAAGAAAAGCGTCGCGCTGGACATCCCGGCCGGGCACGGGGTCACTTTCCGCTACAGATGACCACTGAGGCTCCAGAAAAGGGCTTTGCGGGGACGACAATCTCACTGCCTAACGAGCTCGCCGCCGGGGAGTACCGTCTCACCGTTGCCGATCCGTCAGGTCCGCTCGCCGAACGAGTTTTCGAGGTCGCCTCCACCGGCGATATTCAGCGGAAGTTCAAGAACGCGGAGACTGCGCTTGGCCAGCTGAGCGCGGCGTTGGAAGGGCTCGATGTAGACGCCAAACAGATGGCGGAACTTCAGGTCATCGACGGGGCGGCGCGGGCGCACCTGCAACACGCGCAGTCGCTCTTGGAAAACGGCCGGACAGAGGAGTCCGAGCGTACGTTTCGCTTCGTGCTGGAGGCGCTATCGGAACTGCACGGCTATAAAGGCGCGTGGCTCGCGGCAAAGGGCGTGAAGCTCGATCTCGGTTTCGCCCCCAAGGTCTTCGACGATCCACAAGGCATCGCCACCACCACCGAGCGCCCTCCGACGGACTTCTGTTCGACCGTGTA
>CAYTDF010000165.1:1801-9002 GCA_964436365.1 uncultured bacterium
CTCCAGTTCGACACCGTCGAGAGCCCGGCACAGAGTCTGGTCATGGGCCAGGAATACGAGTTTGTCATTCCTTGGCGTGTGGAAGGCGAAACCCCGGACCGCGATTTCCGTTTCGAAGTCCGGCTGAAGAGCCCTGTCGGCAATCGTGTCGTGGCTCGCTCCACCGCCGGTCCCGACACCCCGACGAGTCAGTGGAAATCCGGCCGCGCCTACCCGCAACGCATCCAGTTGAAACTTCCGGCAGAGGACGGGGCAAAACGGCCGAGCGCGCCGGTGATTCTCGATGAAGAGCACGTGTTGTCGGTCACCGTCACCGATCCCGAAAGCGGTGCACGGGTCTTGCTCGGAAACGTACCCGGACACGAGAACAATCGTGTGGGTACGAGTTTCGAGGCGGGCCGGTTTCACATCTCCAGCACGCCGCTCGAGATTCGCGGGTTCACACCGCAAGCCTCCGTTGTTTCGCAGCCGCGCACGGAGCGCGCCTCCATTCGAAACTGCGGGAACGATGAAATGAATGTCGATGCAGTCTTGACGGTATCGGCCGCTTCCGGGCGCGTTCTTTACCAGGACGTGCAATCCCTCAGCCTCGCGGGCGGAGCGGACGCCGATATCGAGTACCGATGGACACCCAAAACCGCAGGCCGGTTGACATTTCTTCTCGAACTCGTGCGCGGAGGCGTGACCGTAACCCGCGCCACCGTCGAACGCGACAGCCAACTCGCCGAACGCGTGTCGATACAGATCGCAAAACAGAATCACACAGAAGAAGAGGGTGGGACGTTTCACACGCCGGTTGCGATCCAAACCCGAGGGATCAAGACCCCTGTCACCGCACGCGTCTATGCGGAAGACCGCCTGGCCGGCGAAGAGACCGGTCGCGCCCCAGGGTTCACCGTCAAAGCGGAACCATGGTTTGGCTACTATGACGTGCGGGTCGATTGCGGCGATTTCGTCTATGAAGAGCGCCTCTTGGCAACCGTGGCTGAAACGGGCGCGGGCGACCTACTGGTCAACGGCGAACCGTTCATCGTCAAAGGAATCAACGTGCACGGTCTGGATCCGAGCAGTCCGCAACGCACCGCGCTAATTATGCGCATCCTCAGGGAACTGGGATTCAATGCGTGGCGAGGTGACTTTCCGGCGCGCTGGATGATGGACCTCGCCTACGAGAACAACAGTTTTTACACGGTGCTCGCACCCTTCAGCTGCGCCCACACGCCGGACATCTTCGCCCGGCAGGTCGGACCGCCCCTCGTGACCGCGAGAGAAATCACACGGCTCTTCGTGGAACGCTACCGGGATTCGGCCAGTGTATTGCTTTGGAACTCCTGCAACGAAATCATCGTCGAGAACATCGACTTCCTTCTCTCTCTTTACCCCGTTTACGCCGCCCACGATCCGGACCTGAGACCCGTGCACTACGCCAATCTGTACGGACAAGACCTGTGGCAGGGCCAAGATGCGATGGGAATCAACTACTATTTCGCCGCGGGGCAGATCCCGGCGGACCGCCAACCGCTTATCGAGCGGAGCGCCGCCATCGGTAAGGAACACAACCAGGCCGTCCTGTTTTGTGAATTCAACAGTTACAAAGGCTCCATCCATTCCTCCGGCGCGGCCGCCATGGAGGGGCTCTTCTCGTGGGGAGTGGAGAAGGCGGGGATGGCGGGAGGGTTCATGTACAAACTCGGTAATGACAGCGACCACCCCGGCGTTGTCGATCCGGGAATGAACACGCATAGGATCTTCGACGATGCGATCCGCGAGGCGTTTGCCGATGCCGAGGTCGGTCTGGTGGGCGTTCGAGAGAAGAGCGTGCAACTGCAGATCCGTAACAAACGGCGCTGCACGTTACGGCAGGTGGCAATGACGGCGCGCGTGGGTGGCGTGGCGGTCGCGTCGCATTCCTTGGACGCAATCGGCCCGGAGGAGAACGTCGAACTCACGGTGGCGATCCCGCAAGACGCGCCCGGACCGGATTACGCGGTCGAGGGCGAATTGCGTTTCGTCACCCATTATGGGTTCGAGAGTACGATTCCGTTCCGTCTCGTTGCGGGACGCTGAAACGTGCCTAGCGGTGATCGACACCTTTCAGCAATGGCCTGACCTTGTGGTTGGCTTGGTCCCCGAAACGATGGTTCTGCCCCGCGTGCCCCGCGAACGAGTCGCCATACACCACGCGTATGGTGAAATGCTCCAGACACGGAATCAGCAGTGCGACAACCACCAAAGCCGCGAGCGCCTTCGCGATCAGCGGTTGGAATACGGAGTGCGTTTGCGGAGGCGTCTCCGTTTCGTCACGCGGTAAGAGAATCACCAACAGCGTACAGAGCACGGCGTTGATCAGAATCACCCACTCCGTCAATAGACGCCCCGCGCCAAAGTGGACCACGGCTTTGCAGGCGTTTCCGATGGCAAAGACCCAGAGCAGGAGCAAGTACGCCACCTGACAGCGGCCCAGCCAACTCATGGAGAGAGCCGCGATCGGACGGCGGGTGTGGCGGTAGAGAAGAAACGCCGCCGCCGCGAGCGCCGCAAAAGCGAAAAAGTTGAACCAGGTCGACGCGGAAAACTCGAGAAAACCGAACAACGGCGCTTTCATCAATTTCGGAACGGCGGAACCACCGCCAAAGTCCTTCGTCCAGTCGTTGACATTCTTGATCATGTTCAGGTAGGTCAGAATCGGTAGCGCGAAAAAGATCGCCACGCCTTCTGTCCAGCGTTGGCGAGGCGCAGCGTTATCCAACGGCCCAACTCGCTTCACGAGAAGCCCCAGCGCCACAATAACACCGATTCCATTGACGAAACCGTAGCTCTGTTCGAGGAAACTGTGCCAGTTCTGTTGCTGCCAATGCGCCCAGGCTTGGACCGTCTGCGGATCCGAGACCAGATTGGGATTGCCGAACGAGACGAGCATCAGTTTCAACCAAACCATTCCTGAAAAACCGATCCCACCGATAAGACCGCAGACCAAAGAAGCATAAATCACGGCCTTCAAACCGTTTCGCCAGAGGAATAGATAAGTCCCCAGGATCATCCCCAAAATCCCCGCCCAGTTATCGCCGCGCGGGGGCGTCATCCGCAGATCGAGAAGAACGGGAAGAAGAACGAAACCCGCGAACCACCCCAAAAGCATGTGTAGAATCAACGAGGAGCCGCCCCGGAACTTCCCATAGAGCGCGAAATAGGTCGCGACACCTACGAGCAGACCGATGCCCAAGCCCAGGTACCCGGAACCGTTCAGCATGAACATGGGCCAGTTCGGCACGAGTTGGCTGGGATCGTATTGGCTCAGATCGCCGTAATACCGCACGAAAACCTTCCCCAGCAGGGGCGCAATGCCGATACCATTCAGGACCAGCTGCGTCACCGCGCCGACCAAGGCTCCACCAATCGCGAAAACGGAAAGGGCAAACGTCTTTTCGAAACCCCGATTGAACCAATCGAAAGCCAGAATGGCAACCAATGCCGCACCGACTTCGATCCAGTCGCTGTCCAACCAGTAGATGGATGTTTCGTGTCGACGGGCGGCGTTTTCAAATCGTTCGATGGCCGATTGGATAGGATCCAGAGTGAAATAGAGGAGCGTTCCCATCGCCAGCACAAAGAGAAAAGGCCGGAAGATCGCGGTGAGCCGCTCCCGGTCCAAGACCGCGGGCAAAGCCGTCCCCGCCCCGCCGAGCGCAGCCCAGAAAAATCCCAACGCGAAAAGTGCGTAGAAACCGTAGGCCTGCGAGACGGCGTGCCCCGAATGCGTATAGCCAACCACCTGCATATACGAAAACGACCCGCCGAATCCCCAACCCACCGCGCCGAAAAACGCAAAATAGGCGATCCGTTCGCGCCAATCTTGACGGCCCGAGAGTAAGCAGACGGCCATCGCGGTGAGCGCGCCGGGCAGCATCGCGCCGAACTCGTGTCCATAGTTGCCGCGTATCCCCCAGCCGATGGAGAGCGAAAGTGCAGCGAGCAGAATCGAGGAAGGTTTCAGCAACGGATTGCTTGTACTATCGGACATGGCGATGTTCCTTTCGCAACACAGATTGACACTCCTGCACCACTCCGGTGAGTGCGGCAGAATACCACCATCCAGTGGCGCAGACGACGTCGAATCGCAAAAGAGCCGAGACGGGTAGGCGTTCGTGGTAACTCCTTTACAACCCGCCTTCGAGTGAGGTATCCTATCTTGAGGAACTTTGACGCCCTGACGAGCGCTTCGCAGGTCGGGGCGATCGTAGGGCGAAAGCCTGTGAATGCACAGAAGGAGTGGAAGTATACAAAAAACTATTTTTCTTATGATTGCGGCATTGATCGCGGCAACGGGAGTCCATGCGGCGACCATCACGGTGGCGCAAGACGGCTCGGGTGACACAACGTCGGTCTCGGCGGCCCTAGCCTCCGCGAGCAACGGCGACGAAATCGTCATCGCCGACAGCGCAGTGTATGCGGAAGACATCACCGGAGGCGCCGGATTCGGTTTGGACGCGGCCATGTTCACGTTGAAAGCCGCGGCCGGACAGACACCCACGATTAAGGCCGTGAACACGGCGGAACGTTCAGGTTTCTTGGGCATTCCGGGACCGGACTACTTCGGCGCGTTCTTCTTTGGCTGCCAGGGCGTTCTGATCGAGGGGATCACCTTCGAGACCAGCGACGAGATGTTCAACGCAGCCAGCATCGCTTCGATTTTCTCCGTCTTCGACTCCGTGGATTTCACGATCAGGAACTGCACGATTAGAGGCGTGGGTGGCGACATCGATTATCCAGAGGACAACTTGGGAATGGCCATAATTAGCCTCGGCGCGGCCGCCATCACCTCAGGCGTTGTGATCGAAGATTGCCTGATCGAAGAGACCAATATCGGCATCGCCATCGCCAAGTTCCCGGACATGACTGTCCCGGCCGACCCCTCGGTCACCATCCGTGGCTGCACGATTCAGCATTGCGACGGCGGCGGCTATTCGGTCGTGCGCAACTGCACGGTCATCGACAGCCGTGGCGCGGGGATCAGTTACGATCGTGACGGCGCTCGTGGAACCTCCCCCATTATCGGTATCGTCGAAAACTGCACAGTGACCGGTTCCGCAGACGACGGGCTACGCCTCAACGACGCGGGTGATGAAACCGATACCATCTTGGCGACCGTGACGGACTGCACGTTCGTCGGCAACGAAGAAAGCGGTGCGCGCATCGACGGCGGTGACGCCACCATCGAAGACTGCATCTTCGCCGGAAACGGCTCGTACGGCATCTGGCTCGCCGATGACAACCGCGCCACAACGGTCAATGCCGATCACTGCGACATCTACCAAAACCATCAGACCTCCGCCGTCGAGCCATTTGAGGTGTACGTCCAGCTGGGTTCGAGTTCCTTGCTCCAGCTGAATATCAGCAACAGCATCGTGGTCGGTGAGCTGGGTCTCCTCAACGGCGATTTCGAAGGTGAGTTTGACGAAGAGAGTCTGTTCGCCAGCTACTGCAACGTCGTCACCGCCGACGATCCGTTCATTCAGGTCGTCGTCGATAACGAAAGCAATGTCGATCCAATGTACGTTAACGCGAGTATCGATCCCAATACGTTCACAGCGGCGGGATTCAACCTCGCACCGGATTCGCCCGCGCTCACGCTTGACGCGAACGGGTCGTATCTCGGTTCTCAGGGGCAAGGGGAAGTGGATGTAGAGACTTGGCATCTCTACTAGTCACAGGAAACCGGCGGGTATCGCCGGTTGGGGTTATTGGTTACCACGACAGCGTCCGGGATCTTCCCGGACGCTTTTTTTTCGAGTTGCGGCGGGCGACCGTTCCGCGTTATTCTGGTGTGTGTGGCAAGGCGGTCACGGAAACCAACCGGAAAAGGCGAACCCAACTCATGACAAGTGATAAGACGATGACGCGACGAACGATGCTGGCATCCTCGCTGGCCGCCGGAGGATTGCCTTTCCTGGCTTCACGCACCTACGGCGCTGGCAAACGCTCTCCCCGCAACGTATTGCTGCTGATCGCCGACGACCACGGCCTGGATATGCCCAGTTACGGCAACCCCAACATCCAGACTCCTCACCTGGAACGTCTCGCGTCGAGCGGTATCCGATTCAGCAATGCCTACTGCACAACCCCGAGTTGCAGCGCCAGCCGGTCCAATATCATGACCGGACTGATGAACCACCGGAACGGCCAGTTTGGGCACACGCACGATTACCACCACTTTAACACCTTCAACTGGGTCCGTTCCCTGCCCCGGCTGCTCAAAGACCACGGGTATGCGACGGGTATCGTCGGGAAGTTCCACGTTAGCCCGGCCTCGATCTATCCTTTCGACTACGACAAGAGCCGAGTGAGCGGCCGCAACGTGACGCTGATGGCGGAGAAAGCGGCGGAGTTCTTCGGACAGAACTCGGAGACGCCCTTCTATCTGCACGTCGGTTTTTCCGACCCGCACCGCTCCAAGAACGGCTTCAGCAACGACAAGCACGGCTCCGCAATCGAGCCGACCGTCTACCGGCCGGAGGAGGTGACTGTTCCCTCGTTCCTGCCCGACCGGCCCGAGGTGCGTCGCGAGCTGGCGGAGTACTGCCAAGCGGTCAGCCGCATGGACCAAGGCATTGGCTTGATCTTGCAGGCGCTGAAGGCCTCCGGCCACGAAGACGACACACTGGTCGTCTATATCAGCGATAACGGTATCGCTTTTCCGGGCGCAAAGACCAACCTCTACGATCCGGGCATCCGCTTGCCCATGCTGGTCCGGTCTCCGGAGTCGACACGGCCCGGCTCGGTCAATAACGCGATGGTCTCGTTCACGGATATAGTACCGACCGTGTTGGAGTGGACCGGCGCGCCACCACCCGAGTATCCGCTGCACGGACGCTCGTTTCTCTCGGTTCTCGATGAAGAGAACCCCTCCGGATGGGATCACGTCTTCTTCTCACACACCTTCCACGAGATCACGATGTACTATCCCTCCCGAGGCGTTCGAACAAGACGGTACAAATACATCAATAATCTCGCGCACGGACTTCCCTTCCCCTACGCGAGCGATCTGTACGCCTCGGCAACGTGGCAGGGGGTGCTGGAGCGGAAGGATCGGATGTATGGCCCGCGCCGGGTGGAAGACTACATGCACCGCGCGCCGGAGGAACTCTACGATCTGGAGCGGGACCCGGATGAGATCAAGAATCTGGCGGGAAAACGTTCGCAT
>CAYTDF010000166.1:0-9001 GCA_964436365.1 uncultured bacterium
GACAAAGACTATGATACGGTCTGGGGGGCGGGTAGTTCCGGGATCAGGTCGTGACCGAGGAAGAGACCTGGAACGGCGCTTCCGCCGACGGAAAGCTGCTGGTCAAAGATAGAATCGCCGACGCGATGTTCCAGCAGGTCTTGCTTCGGCCGGATGAGTACGACGTGGTCGCACTCCCGAATCTCAATGGCGACTACCTTTCGGACGCTTGCGCCGCGCAAGTGGGCGGACTGGGCCTGGCACCGGGTGCGAATATCGGCGATGAAGTCGCCTGCTTCGAAGCCACGCACGGCACCGCGCCTAAGTATGCGGGTCAGGATAAGGTCAACCCCGGTTCGGTGATTCTCTCGGCGGTGATGATGCTCAAGCATCTGGGCTGGCAAGAGGCGGCGGACTTGGTCGTCAAGGGAATCGAAGGGGCGATCTCGAAAAAGACCGTCACCTACGATTTGGAACGGCAGATGGAAGGCGCGACGCTCCTGAAGTGTTCGGAGTTCGGCCAAGCAATCGTCGATAACATGTAAATGGCTTCTGCCGCGCTGGACGTGGCGGAACCATGGAGACACATAGAACAGGCCGGAGGAAAAATTATGCGGCATAAAGTAACAGTCGTGGGTGCGGGAAATGTCGGTGCGTCTTGCGCCCTGTTCCTCGCGCAGCAAGAGTTGGCGGATGTCGTTCTGATCGACATTCTCGAAGGCGTGCCGCAAGGCAAGGGGCTCGATATCACACAGGCCGGACCGGTCTTGGGATACAACAGCACCGTGCTGGGTACCAACGATTACGCCGACACGAAGGATTCGGATGTCGTGGTCATCACGGCGGGGCTGGCCCGTAAGCCGGGCATGGACCGGCTGGATCTGCTGAAGAAGAACGCTTCGATCATCGAGCAAGTCACAAAAGGCACCGTGGAAGCCAGCCCCGACGCGATTTTCGTCGTGGTCAGCAACCCCGTCGATGTGATGACCTATCACTGCATGAAACTCTCCGGACTTCCGGCGGAACGTGTGGTCGGTCAAGCGGGCATCTTGGACAGCGCCCGGTATGCGACGTTCATCGCCATGGAACTTGGCGTCTCTCCGAAGACGGTCAAAGCGATGATCATGGGCGGTCACGGCGACACCATGGTTCCGCTTCCCGCTCTCTCTACGGTCTCGGGTATCCCGGTTGGGAATCTAATTTCCGCGGATCGCGTAAAGGCGATCGGCGACCGCGCGCGGGTCGGCGGCGGCGAAATCGTGAAACTGCTGGGCACGGGCAGCGCCTACTACGCTCCCGGCGCGGCATCGGTACAGATGGTTGAGGCCATTCTGCACGATTCCAACATGATTCTGCCTTGCTCCTGTTACCTGACCGGCCAATACGGTATCGACGGTGTGTATATCGGCGTGCCGTGCCAGCTGGGACGCGGTGGCGTCACCAAGATTCTAGACCTGGATTTGAATGCGGACGATCTGCAATCCCTGCAGAGCTCGGCCAAGATCTACCAGGAAAGCATCAACGACCTCAGTTCCTAAGCTGAAACCTTCGGGGTGGAGCCGGCAGCCTGCATACGGGCTCACCGTCTCCACCCCGTTTTTTTTTGCACCCTGGTTCGAGGGAAACTCTAGAGAAACACCCGATTCGTCCACATGCAGCTTTCGTACTTAGGCCACAGCGCCTTCCTTATGGAGTCCTCGTCTGGGACCCGCCTTCTTCTTGACCCTTACCAGCCCGACGCTTTCGAAGGCGCGGTCCGGTACGCGCCAATCGATGACTCCTGCGATATCCTCGCCATCAGCCACGACCACGAAGACCATAACGAGATCGAAACCCTGGCGAGCGCGCCACTCGTCATCCGCCAGTCCTCGCGGGCGAGAGACATCCAGTTCACGATAATCCCCACCTGGCATGACAACCGGCAAGGAGAACTGCGTGGCCCCAACCGGATAATGCGAATCACGATGGACGGGATCACGGTCGTGCACTGTGGCGATCTGGGACACGAACTCGACGAATCCCACGAAAAGGCCTTGGGGAAGGTGGACGTGCTTTTGATTCCTGTTGGCGGCCGGTTCACCATCGGCCCGGAGGAGGCCGGACGTATTACCGACCGCCTCCAACCGAGGATCGTGGTCCCCATGCACTACAAGACGCAGGACTGTTCCATGCCACTCGGCGGTGTGGAACCCTTTCTGGAGAATCGTGGGCAGTACAAGCGCGCTTCCAACTCGGTCATCGAACTGGAAGAGGGACGTCTGCCGGAACCGACTCAAACCGTCGTGATTCAATACCGTCAGGGTTCGCGGGGAACTGGAAACTTCGGAATGCGAGAGGCGAACAGATCGTTGTAGAGTGTTTCTCGATAGTTTGTCCGGGAAGCGCACAAAGCGCCTGCGAGGGCCGGGCACTCAGGGGTGTCTATGCGGCCACAACTTTTTGAAGATACTGAAACTGCCATGAAAAAGATTGAAGCGATCATCAAACCGTTCAAGATGGACGACGTTACGGATGCCCTGGCCGAACTGGGGATCACCGGAATGACCATCTTCGAGTGCCGAGGATTCGGACGACAAAAAGGCCATAAAGAGCTCTTTCGTGGAAGCGAGTATGTAGTCGATCTCCTGCCGAAGATCAAACTCGAAGTAGTCGTGCCAGAGGAAAAAGCCCTCGACGCCGTGCGGGTGATTATGGAAACGTCTCGCACGGGTAACATCGGCGATGGAAAGATCTTCGTGTCGGACATCGGCGAATCGTATCGAATCCGGACCGGCGAGTCCGGCGCCGACGCCCTCATCTGACCGCGCCTCTGCGGAACCCAAAGCGAGAAATACGTTAGCCTTCTCGATACTCCTGTGTCGCCATGCTAAAGTGGATGAACTGTGAGAGCGGGAGAGCTGGACGAATGCGGAGAAACGGCCGGTACAGCACAGGGAGTTTGACCGTCACGCTCTTGATCTGCCTCTGTTCGTGCTCGAACGAAGACTCTGCCCCTACATGCTTACTGATCGACAGGCCACTTCCAGCCGCCACAGATATCCCTCAGAAGGCCCTCGAAATGAACTTGCCCCAGACAGTCGGCGCATGGACTCGACCCGGCGAACCCGAAGTTTATGAAACCAAGACAATCTTCGAGTACATGAACGGAGCGGGTGAGCTCTACATCGGCTATCGGTTCGTGAAAATCGAGAGTTTTACGTACGTCACAGACAGCCCCGCGGATATCCTCGTGGAACTCTATTGGATGAAGAGCCCGGATGAACCCTACGGTTTGCTCTCCCAAGACTGGGGCGGGGACCCGACGGTCCTAGGCGCACAACCGGACGAAGAACCGCGAGACCTGTACGGGGCGGGGTTACTGCGTATCGCCCGGGGCAACATCTACGCGCGGGTTTTGGCGTCACGGGAGACGGAGGCGTCAAAGGAGGCGGTCATCGAACTCGGTCAGGCCATCGTGAACGGGCGGGACCGTGCGGATCGCCCCGCCGTGATGGAGGCGCTACCTACATCTTTCCTGGGAGCGGATGACACGAAGTGCGAACTACGCCGGGATCGAAGCCGTTTCGTGCGAAACCATATCGTTCTCAACGCCGCGTACTTCCTGAGTTACGAGAACATCTTGGGATTGGACCTATCCACCGAAGTGGCCTACGGCGAGTACCCGGCGACGTCGTCCACAGGGACTTCGAAACCCATTCGTCTGTTGCTGATACGGTATACGGACGCGGAGAAGGCGGCGGAGGGACTCGCGAGTTTCCGAGCCGCGTACCTGCCCGAGACAACTGCGAACAAAGAAGCACCCGGGGACAGCGTCATCCAAGCAGCGAAGATTGAGGACGGCTGGGTCGGCACCTCACGGTTCGGCCGCTGTGTTGCCCTCGTCTTTGAATGCCCAGAAGAGACCGTAGCGCACGCGGCGATCCGTGCGGTCGGCGAAGAGCTCAAGCGACTGGAGAAGGATCATGGCTAAAGAAGACAGGATTTTCACCCGACGTGATTTTGTCCGAGGAACCATGGGGGCCGCGCTGGGCGCGTCAGTCATCGGCTCAAGTGACGACACATGGGCGGCGGACACGGCACAGAAGAGCCGAGTGGCCCTGGTGCGGGATGCGAAAGCGAAGAATGAGGCGGGCGATATCGATCTCAGTGTGGTGAAGAAGATGCTCGACGAAACCCTCACGACGCTCACCGGCCAGAAAACGCCGAAAGAGGCGTGGATGTCGCTGTTGAAACCGGACGATGTGATCGGGTATGTCCCCACCCCGCACCTCAATCCCACGAATCAGGAAGTCGTGGATGTGCTCTGCGCGTCGCTGAAAGATGCGGGATTTGCCGAGGAGAATATCCGTTACGCACAGGCAAAACGCAATAGCAAACACAGGGAAACCATGAAGACTGTGAAAGGCTGCACGGCGTTGATCGCGGTCCCAGCGCTAAAAGCCCATTGGCTTACAGGCATCGGAACCGTGCTCAAGAACTACATCATGTACTCCGGCAAGCCAGACAGCTATCACGGCGAGATGAACAAGAACCTGGGCGAGATATGGAATCTTCCGGATGTGAAAGGCAAGACGAAACTCGTCCTGGTCGACGCGATCCGACCTTTGTGCGACAAGGGTCCGCAACCCGATCCGCGCTATCTGTGGGATTACAAAGGGCTTCTGGCGGGGACGGATCCTGTAGCGATGGAGAGAGTCTGCCTGGAGATCATCATGAAGAAGCGGGAAGCCATGCGCGGCGAGCCGTGGCCGCTTTCCCCCCCACCCATCTGTGTTGAAGCTGCCGACAAGGAGTTCAAACTCGGCACCAGCGATCTAAGCAAGGTTGAGATCGCCCATCGCGGATGGGGAGAAGAGCTCCTGCTGACGGTCTAGTCCCGGGAGACTACGCGGCTCGGTACACGCCGTGCTCGCTGACCGAGCCCGGCCCCCGCCCCCAGACGACGACATCACGGTTCGATGATCGTGCACGCGGTAGAAGCGTTTGTAGACCGTCGCATGCCCGACACCTTCATCGGATCCGGCGAGAAACACGGCATAGATTCTTCACTACGGACACGTTCTTATCGTCCCCCGATGGTGGGAGCGAGTCCTACCCAAAGACCTGACCTCATCAGCCAGCGGGCAACATGAGGCGACACAAGACAATATAAGGCAACATATTGATATTCAAAGAGATGTGGGTGGTGAGCGCGCCAAATACCCCAAGGGTGGGTTATTTGGCGCACCCCTCTTGCCCTAGTTCTTCCAGCTTCCCCTAAAGAGCGTGTAGTGACAGTCGTTCCAAAGGACATTCCATTCAGGAACGGCATTTGCATAAGAGTCGTGTGACTCTGGGTAGAAACTCAACTCAAAGAAAATCAATATCATACGGAGGTTACAGCAATGACCCTTGGCACTAGAGCCTATCTTATCCCCTTGTTTTTGACCGCCATTCTGGTTGCGGCGTTCGCCGGACCGGCCATGGCCCAAGATGAAGAATTGGATCCGACCGTGGCAGCAATCACGCTCGACACGGTTACGGAGCAGGACCAGGAAGACCTCGGCATCACGACTGGCCGAGCGACCGGTCTGTCGGTGGTGGGTGTCGGTTCAACCGTGCACATAATCGGCGGTGGCATCACAGACGGTGATATTACGATCGACAGTTACCAGTGGACGTTCACCGGCGACGGCGACTTCACGTCAGGGCCTGTCGACGTCCAGAACACAACCTTCCGGCCCCTGGCTGAAGGTATCTACATGGTGAACTTGCAAGTGACGGACTCGGTCGGGTCGGTCACCGACACGGCGCAACGCATCACATCGGCAAAGTTCGTCGGCATCAGCAACTGCGCGATGTGCCACGGTGGCGCGATGCCGTCACTCCCAGACAAAGTCACCGGGTGGGAAGCCACGGGCCATGCCACGTTCTTTGCGGAGAACTTGGAGCACGGCGCTTCTTACTACGGCGCACAGTGCATCCACTGCCATACAGTCGGGTACGATGAACACGCTGATAATGGCGGTTTCGACGATATCGCGGCCGAACAGGGCTGGACCTACCCCGAAGTGAAGGAAGAGGGTAACTGGGCGGCCATGCAGGCCGAGTTCCCACAGTTAACCAATCTCGCCAATATCCAATGCGAGAGCTGCCACGGACCGGGAAGCCTGCATAACGGCGTCAAAGAGAACATCGATACGAGTTTCAACTCCGAAATGTGTGGCTTCTGCCACGACGCGCTTACTCACCACACCAAGAACTACGAGTGGGAGACATCCCAACACGCGGCACTTGACATTGGACGAACCAGCGGCAGCTGCAGCCCTTGCCATACCGGCGAAGGCTTCATTTATGCGTTCGACCCGAACTACGCAGAGAAGACAAATCCCAGAACCGCGGAACCCATTGGGTGTCCCACCTGCCACGACCCGCATAGCGGTGAAAACCATCACCAACTCCGCAAGGTGAATGACGTAGAGTTGGGCAATGGCGTTATCGTAACGGCCGAAGAAGCCGGATCCGGTATCCTCTGCATGAACTGCCACAAATCACGGCGTAATGTTGACGAATACGTAACTGAGTATCACGGTCACTACGGTCCTCACCACGGCCCACAAGGTGATTTGGTTAAGGGCACGGGTGCTTACGAGTATGAGGGCGTGGCCTATACAGCCTTCTCGCCGCACTTGACCGTGACCGAAGATTCTTGTGTGACATGCCACATGGCCGTGCCTCCTGAAGAAACCGCGGAACGTGGGGTCGGCCTGCATACATTCAGAATCGCGGCCCCTCCAGGCACTGTCGAAGGCCAGACGGAAGTAATTCATAACACGACCGCGTGCAGTGGCTGCCACGGCGAAATCGTCTCGCTGAGCTACCGTGCCAAGGGTGACTACGATGGCGATGGCGAGCAGGAAGGCATCCAAGAAGAGGTTCATGGCCTGCTGGCATTGCTCGGAGACACACTTCCACCTTACGGCTCTCACGAGGTCGAGATGGCCGACACATTCACGCCTGAAGAGTTGAAGGCTGCGTATAACTTCTTCTACGTTGAGGAAGACAGAAGCGGTGGCGTTCACAACCCGAAGTACGCAGTTCAGGTTCTCCAGAGCTCGTACTACGCGATGACTGGAAACGAGGTTCCGGGCTCCGATTCGCTTATCGAATGGACCGTCCCCGTTGGCGAGTGGTCGCTGTACGGAGTCGAGTAACCGAAAACGCAATCGCACGGGTGAGTACGCGCGATGTGGAAGATTGCAAAACCATATCCCGTCGGCAACTGCATCACCCCCCCGTTGCCGGCGGGATTTGGTAAGCTTAAGCGCCGAAACAAACACTCTATTCCTGAAAAACACGGCCCCCCGTAGCCATGGCCACCCGCTTCGAACCCTTTCCCTCTCCTCTCTCCACAGATCGATCGAGCATCCCCACAGAAACGCATTGATTCCCTCAACCGGAAACCTTCCTGTCCCCGTCCACGTAGACGACAACCTTTTTGCGCGTAATTGACACATGACAAGCGCGGGCGTATTGTTCTTATAGAGAAGCAAGCGACTTCCCGGAGAAGAGCGTGCGGAACAATGAACTGGAAGAGATCGGCTTTTACTCTCATTGAACTGCTGATTGTGGTGGCCATCATCGGCATCTTGGCGGCGATCGCTGTCCCCAATTTTCTGAACGCTCAGATCCGCGCCAAGATCGCCCGAGCAATGACGGACTTGCGTACAGCGGATGACATGAGTGTTATGCGCAAGAACGACAGCGGACTTTGGATGATCGACGGCAATGACGAAGGCCAGGGGGAGACGTGCCAATTCGAAGGAGGGCAGTGATTTTGGGGGAAGTTGCCCCGCGATGTCGGCATTGCGTCAGGTTTGTCCGGTAGCGTTCACTGGAGTGGGCAGGTCTGGGAACAGTTGACGACGCCTGTGGCCTACTTGAATGCGCCGCTCCTCGATCCTTTCGGCAATGGACTCTTCATTGCGTACGATGACTGGAACTGCTCCAACACGATCGGAACGATGTACCTCTTTTTCACCGCGGGACCGGACAAAGACATCGGTGAGTGGCGTTTGAGTGCGCTCGCGGGGGCGCGTAACCAGATGTCGTACGATTCCAGCAACGGCCTGATTTCCAGCGGAGACATCACGCGTTGCCGTGTGTTGCGAGGATCGAGTGAGGCACGATCCCAGTATGGGTGTCTGTAGATGCCGGAGCGAGCGCCGGGTTACGTGGCTGTCACTCCACAATCGCCGGGAACCGTTCGAGAACCGTTCTCTTGACTTCGTCCAACCATTCTCTTCTTTCCCGTTCAGAGCTCACGACCATGATATTGAAGGTTCGCCGGTAGAAGTTCTTGACTCCGCACAGGTCAAAGATGCAGTTTCTCCATATCGTTTCGAGAGGAGCGCCGAATCGTTCCCTCTCTGTTTCTGTGTTCGATGTGTTGAAGACGGCGGCGGATTCTGCCTTCAGCAGGCCATTCGGCACGCCCTCTCCCTTGTCATCTTCAAGAAACTCATACGCCACACCTGGACGAATCACCCTGTCAATCCATCCTTTGAGAACTGCCGGTGGCTGGCCCCACCAGTTTGGATGGATGACGATGATCCCTTCCGCTTCTGAAATTTCGTCACAATGTTTTTGGATTTCAGGGGGTAGGAGCGCATCTTTCGGGATTTCGTCAGCGGGCAATATTGGGTCGAATTTTTCTTCACACAGGTCATGAAAGCAGACGTCATGTCCACGCTGTTTCAGCGCTTCGACAGATGTGGTCGCGATGGCGTGGCTGAAACTCTCTTGATTGGAGTTGGCCAGGATTAACGATATTCTCATCTTGATGGTATCTCCTCACATCTCACCCGCCGGATAGGATAAGAGCCTCGCAGCTCCATTTACAGTATCCCGTTGAGACTTCTCTTGCGGAGGAGATTTGGAGATTCAGCGATGCTTGGATCGGCATGTAGAGATAGAACAACTTGCGAGAAAAGAGAGACTTACAGAAACCTCTCCGTTGGTAGGATTCCGCCGGGCTGCACCA
>CAYTDF010000167.1:0-8979 GCA_964436365.1 uncultured bacterium
ATCTCGTCCACATAATCGGTGGCACGGTTGAGAATTCGCAGCAGTTCATCGGAGAGGCCGTCACGAATAATACGCTGTTTATCGTCAGCAAAAGCGCCCATAAGATAAGTATGCTACATTCCCCACGGGGTCGGCAATGGCAACCCACCCCTTCTGCGGCCCTGTGCTGGAACACCGGGACCGAGGCCTTAGAGAATCCTGTGTCTCCGTATCTGGACCGCATCCTGACGGGAAGAATGGATCACGCTATTCTGGTCACGGTCACCGAAAGAAGCATCTCTCGATGGGTCCTTCCGGTCGCGAACGAAGCGCCCGTAGGAGCTGGGCGCTCGACATCGTCGTAACCGAAAATAATCCTTGGGGGATACTCTGAGAACGCAACGCACCTCGTTTCGCCTCCGGACTGAATCGCCATGCCCACGCCTTCCGACACACCGGCGCCAAGCCTCCCGTCGCACACCGTCTCTCGGCCGTTGTGGTGGTTGACGGTTCTCCATCTGAGTCTTCTCGTCACCGTAACCCTCGCGGTTCAGACCGATTGGCCCACCCGTTCGGAACGGCTCGTGCACCATACCTCCGTTGTCAGCGGCGAGGCGTACGAACCGGACCGCTACCAGATCCTTGTGCCATACGCTGTGGATGCCGCCTGCGGAATCGCCGAGGCGGTTGGGATTGGCGATTACGAGACGATCTTTTTCGCGCTCCATCTTCTTGTGCGGTTCCTCTGTTTAGCGGGATGCGCCTGGGCCCTGGACCGGCTGCTCCGAAGCGATGCGGGGGCTTTGACTGCGTTGTGCGGCATCTTGCTCTATTTCGCTCTCCAACTCCCCGCGTTTTGGAATGACGGAGGTCAGCCGCATTCACCGCTGAACCACCTGATCTTTTTTGTGGGCGTCGCGCTTCTCGATACGATCGTACGCACATCCGGCGATATGCGCCGCAAGGCGCATGTCGGGTTGCTGGCCATCCTCGCCATTGGACTCCTGAATCAGACGGCTCCGGCGTTCCTGGTGCTCGCCTATGCGCTTCTCTGCCTGCCTCCGTCCCGGAATGGCTTCCAGGGAGACTCGTGGGAGTCCAAGGACGTCCAGACAGAGAATCCGCTCAAGTTTCTGCGGGGGATACCCAACACCCGGATCCTCGCCGCCATACGGGGTGAAAACGCGCGGACCATCGCCAGTGTGATCGACTACCTCGAAACGGACCGGGGCATGGCTCTGTTTGAGGGGCTCGACGAGACACGGCAGACCGAGGTGGCCGAGCGGCTCGAAGCCGATGCCCGAGGGGGGCCGGTCCCCATTCAGGAGATTCGAGAACTGCTGCTGGTGCGGCTCAGTTCCGAGCGTTCCCTGCCCTTGCGGCCTCGGGAAGACACCCACTACAACCCCGCCGATCCCCGGTGGGCTGTCGTCTACTCGATCGCGGCGGCGCTGGTGTACGCGCTCCCACGTTATGGCCTCGGTCCGGGGGAAACCTTCCACGACTGGACCTACTACCTCGATCTCAATCTGACCAGATCTTTGACCTTGCACGGGCTGTGGCTGCTCGCACCGGTTTGGCTGCTTGCGGTCTGGGATCTACACCGAAAACCGTGGTTTATGCGCCGTCTGTTTCCTATCGCGTTTCTTTTTACTGGATGGCTTTTCTTCACCGCGCCAATCCAAGAGCCCCGCTTGCTGCTTCCCACGCTGCCACTGCTATTGCCCGCGGCTCTGTGGACCTTCACACGCCGCACCAGCGAGTGACAGAGGCAGACATAGACTCCCTATCGATCCCGTTCCGAATCCTCCATCTTCTCTTTACAATCGCATAGGAGCGCCCCGGCCATGATGAAAGAGGCTCCACCCGTCGAACGCGGGTTGACCGACAGTTACGGCGAGTTAGCCGTGTGGCAGACCGAGCGCATTCTGGGGCTCGGCGACCGGGAACCGGAATCGGGCACCTACGGTTGCTTCGACCGGCAGTACTGGTGCTACAAGCTAATCGATTTCAGCAATGCGCGAGCGCAAGAAGTCTCGCAATTCCTCGCCCTGCTCTATCTGCTGGAAGAAGACTACAACCCCTTTGCGAAAAACGAGTCGATTCGGGAATGGGCCATCGCCGCCATCGAATACTGGATGGAGATGCAGGCTCGCGACGGTAGTTTCAACGCGTTTCGGCCTTACGAGCAGAGTTTTCCCGCCAGTAGTTTCTCCACCCTGGCCACGATTGAAACGGTCACTCTGCTCGATCTCGACACCCCCACGGATGCCCTGCACAAGGCGTGCCGCTGGCTCGCCAAGAACAAGTACCCCATCAGTTCTCACGCAACCGCCGCTTCCGTCCTCGCTCTGGATATGGCTGGACGGTTGTTAGATGAACGCCGATTCGTCGACACGGCCCGCGACCGTCTCGTCGACCTACTTCAAAACCAGACTCCCGAGGGGGCGTTCCCGGAGCACTGGGGCTTCGATCTCGGCTTCCAAAGCGTCACCCTCTATCTGCTGACGCTCTACACGCGGCGAACCCGTGACGAGCAAGCGTACGACAGCATCCAACAAGCTGTTCGGCTTGTTGACAAACGTCTGCACGAAGATGGAACGTTCAACTCGGCCATCATGAGCCGCCGCACACAGTTCTTTCACCCACTGGCGTTTGTACTGCTTCGGGAGGAGAAGGTAGTGCAACGGCATCTCTCCGCCGTGGGCGCGCGCAGAGCGCTCAATCCAGCCTGGCTGGATGACCGGAACTGCATTCATTTGGCCACAAACTACCTGCAGACCGCGTACGAGGTGTATCGCTTATGCTCATGACCACAACCGGACTGATCGTTCAACGCGTGTATGGCTGCACCTTGGGCCGGATACCGTGGGTTGCGGATTGGATCGAGTGGGCGGTCTTGAATCTCTTGATCCGCACCCGGAGCAGCCGTTTCGTCCCCGAGGCGCGTTTCTTCACGCCCGATCAACTCGACGACTAACCCTTCGGACACCATTACCTCTCGCCACGGAGCCGAGGATCGAGGGCGTCGCGTAGACCGTCACCGACCAGGTTGAAACCGAGGACCGAGGTTGCGATGGCGATACCGGGACAGAGGTAGAGCCACCAGCCTGTGCTGGCGCTGAGGTATTCGTAGCTCTCTTCCAGCATGGCGCCCCAACTCGGTCTCGGCGCTTCCACACCCAGCCCAAGGAAACTGAGCGCGGCTTCAGAGATGATCGCCTGGGCGAATCCCAGGGTGATGACCACCAAGAGCGGCGCGAGGACATTCGGCAGTAGGTGGCGGAGAATGATTCTGGTGACGCCGAATCCAAAGGCCCGGCCCGCCTCGATATAGGCATTCTCGCGTTCGGAGATGATCTGACCTCGGACCAGCCTAGCCACAGGCACCCAGGCCACGAGTCCGATGGCGACGAAGATCTTCATCACCCCGGGCAGCAGGTCGCCCAGCACCAGGTTGAATGCCAGAACGAGAAGCAGATAGGGAAACGACCAGAAGACGTTGATCAACCACATGATGAGCGAATCGACGGATCCACGCAGATAGCCGGCCAGCGCACCCAGGGGCACTCCGATCAGCAGCGCGATGCCTTGTGAGATCAGCCCCACGGAGATCGAGATGCGTGTCCCATGAATCAACCGGGACAGGACGTCGCGCCCGTAGAGGTCGGTCCCCAACCAGTAACGCCCACTGACATCGGCATCCAGCCAACCGTGGTCGACGGCTTTGAGATCGTATTCGGTCCAGGGTGGGCTCTCGGAGTTATCGAGAACGCCCACCTCGTAAGGCATCGGAGCCAAGATATCCGCCGAAAGCGCGAGGAAGGCCATGAAGCCGATCAGGCATGCTCCGATCATGCCCATGCGTTGATGACGGAAGTCGATCAAGAAGGCGATGAAGGGATGGCGGTGGGCCGCCTTCGGTTCGCTCATAGTTCAACTCGCGGATCGAGCCAGCGGTAGACCAGATCGGCAATGACATTGGCGGTTACGAAAAGGACGGCGGCCAGAAGCACCGTGCCTTGGATCACGGGAAGATCGAAGGTGCGCGCGGCGTCGAGGGTCAGTTTCCCGATTCCCGGCCACTGGAAGACGTATTCGATGAAGAAGGCCCCAACCAGAAGCTCCGCCAGTGAGCCGGTCAACGCGGTCAGCACAGGATTCAGGGCGTTACGGAGAGCGTGGCGCAAGACCACCGACCATTCGGTCAGCCCTTTGGCCCGTGCGGTAAGCACGTAGTCGCGGCGTAGGACTTCCAGCAAACTGGAACGGGTCAGACGTGCGAAGACTGACATCGGCCGCGTGCCCAGCGTCAACGCGGGAAGGATCAGCGCTTCCCATCCTCGCGTGGTGATGTATCCGGTCGGCGGCAGAACGCGCAGGTACGAGCCGAAAAACCAGGCCGCGATCAATCCCAAGAAGAAGATCGGGACCGACAACCCGGCCAGTGCAAGGAGCATCGAACCGATGTCCAGCCAGGTATTCCGCCGCACTGCGGCAACGATCCCCAGGGGTATTCCCACCGCCACGGCGAAGGCCAGTGCACTGAATGCCAGGAGCGCGGTCGCGGGCATACGGTCGAGCATGGTATCGAGTACGACGCGCCGGTCACTGAAACTACGGCCGAAATCCAGGCGACAGGCGTTCTTCAAGAAGCGCACGTATTGCCATCCCAGAGAATCGTTCAAGCCCAGTTTTTCGCGCAGTTCTTCTTGGGTCTGCAGATCACCTCGAATCCCCATCTGCAACCGCGCGGGATCCACAGGCATGGCGTGAAAGACCAGAAAGGTCAATAAGGTGACCCCGAAGGCCACAGGAATTGCAGAAAGCGTGCGCCGGAATGCGTAGATCCACATGGTCGTCTCGGCTACAGCCTAGCAACATCCGACCGGTCGCGGGCGTTTCGTTCCGCCACTTCAAATTGTTTGTCTGGGAGCTGACCGGCACGGTTGGGAGGAATCGTGCTCCCGCTATACTACCGGGCAACAAACATGCACGGAGAGGATGGATTCCTAGGATGATTCACAGGAAAACGCACACGTCCTATCTTCGCATCGCGGCGGTCGTCGCGTGCGGTCTCGCCGCCCTACCCATGTGGGCGGTCGGTGTGGGAGATCGAGCGCCCGACGTGCAGTTCGCGGACCGCGAAGGCAAGTCCCACAAGCTCTCCGATTTTCAAGGCCGCTGGCTCTTCGTGGATATCTGGGCCAGTTGGTGCCCGCCGTGCCGTCACGAGATTCCGATCATTGAAACGGCCTACAAGAAGTATGCCAGCGATACGTTCGAAGCCATCGGCATCAGCGTCGACAAGAAAGAGTCCGACTGGCTGCAGGCGGTTGACGATTTCGGCATGACCTATCCCCAGTTCCATGCTCCGGGAAACTTCACCAGCCCTGTCGTTAAGGCCTTCCAGATTCGAGGCATCCCCAGCACGTGGCTGATCGACCCGGAGGGCATGATTATCATGAGCGCCATCCGTGGCGACGCGGTGACGGATATGTTCGAGCGTCTTTCAAAAGGCGGTGCCGACTCTTTGGGAAAGCTCGCGGAGGAAAACCGTGCCTGGAGCGAGATTCTCACGACTCTGCGAGGCGGCTCGAACGACGCGGAGAAAACCCAAAAACTCCTTCTCGTCTATCTCGAACGGTATCCGGACGGCGCGAACTCCGCCACAGCCCAGCGCGCACTGTTTTCGATGGGAACGGACCTCGACGGCAAACCTCTGGTGAAGGCCAAACTCGGCAAGACCGTGCCCCCTATCGGATATGTCTCTCCCGACGGGAAGGGGCACACGATCGAAGAGCATCGCCAGAAATGGCTCTTGCTGGCGCTTTGGCAGTCACAAGCCCCACCCACCTCTCTGCGGCAGCTACAGGAACTCAACTCACTCCATAGGGAATTCGGAAAGGAAGGGGCTGTCGTCTTGGGGTTGAGCTTCGACAGTGACGATGCGGCTTGGAAATCGACCTTGGAGAAGCTCCAGCTCTCTTTCCCCCAGGGCCGCGCGGACGCCAAGGGGCTACTCCGGGTTCAGGCCCAATATGCGCCACGCCGAATGCCCGGAATCTACCTGATCGATCCGGACGGGAAACTGGCCGCCAGCGCCATGGATGAATCGACCGACCTCTACACGTATCTGTACACCGCCACGCAGGGGACGGATGAGGAACGGAACGAGCTGTTTGGCAAAATCCTTCTGGAACGAGACCGGGCGGCGATGTACCAACGTATCACGCTGATGTTTGGGAAATGGCAAGCCGGCGAGGCTACGGAAGAAGAGTTCATCAAGGAAGCCACAGCCTTCATCCAGCTATACCCCGACGCACCCGAAACCGAGGACCTGGAAATACTGGTACCATAGGGCATAGGGTCTCCCAAGAGTTGTTTCCAATTGGAAAACGCTGAGCGCCCGCCCCCCCCACATACGGTTCACTCGGTTGGTTTCAACACGCGTTCGCGATACCATGGCCGCGCCTTGGGCAGACAACGTGGGAGTGGAGGAAAATATCTCCCCCACGGAGATGATTTATGAGTATGACCTACAAGGGATATGCGGGGAGTGTCACCTATGACGATGCCCGTCGCCTGTTCCATGGCCACGTCGAGGGGATCGGCGAGAGCCTGACCTTCGAGGGCGCTACCCCGGACGAGATCGAACAGGCGTTTCGGGAATCCGTGGACACCTACCTGGGCCGGTGCGAGCGGGAAGGAAAAGAACCGGAGAAGTCCGATGCCGAGACACCGCCCGCCCGAACCGCGACGGGATTTCGCGACAGGCTAACGGCCACCGTTCGGAAGCTGAAAGAAATACAGAACGAATGGCAACCGCCATCTTCGGACGGCCCGGAAGGGCGAATGGCGATGGAGGACAGCCGCGGGGAAGTGTCAAAGAGACCCGCCTGGCTCCTGTCGCTCTGGGCACTGCCCGGTCTCGCGGCGTTTCTTTACGTCACCGTCAACCAGATTCGTTCGTATCCATTTTGCCCGATTGACGACGCCTACATCCACCTCCAGTTCATCGTGAATTACGCTGCGGGACATGGCCTAGCGTTCAACGTGATCGATAACGTTCCCGAGTTTTCGTTCGGTTGCACGAGCTATTTATACGTGGTCATCCTGGGATGGTTGCATCGGCTCTTTTCCGGTGCGCTGGGTTGGGAGTACGATCCGGCCAATCTGCTCCGCTGGTTCGGCGTCGCCTTGGGAATCGGCGTACTGCTTTTGGTCTGGCGATGGCTGCGGCCGCGGGCCGGATGGATCGTGGGCGCGGCGGCGGGGCTCTGCTTCTTGGGCGCGATACGTCCGTTCACAGCGACCGCCGCCTCGGGGATGGAGACAACGTTTTACACCGCCGGTGTCCTTCTCCAGCTCATGCTGGTAAACGACGACCGTGTCCGCGTACAGGCCTTGGCCGGACTGCTCGGCGGTGTTTTGTACCTGATCCGGCCCGACGCGGTCTTGTGCGTGGCCTGGTTTCTCGTGGCCCGGGTGCTCCACATCCAAACCCGCAAAGAGGGCTGGAATGCGGACGCAGGGTACGGTTTGGCCTGGCATATCCTGCTTCTTTCGATACTGCCGATACTTTTCACGAGTTACTGTCACGCGAAGACCGGATTCCCCCTGCCCACAACCCACTCCAGCAAGATTCTCCACCACGCGCCGTGGCTTCTGGATTGCAGTCTTTCCGAACGTTGGGCCGCGATGATCAGGACCCTCAACCGCGCGTGGGAGAATATCCATATCTTTGCACCGTATCCTCGTGTGGTGTTGTTCGCGGGTATACTTGCACGGCTGATCGGACTCATTCCGCGCTTGTGGCGTGGCGGTGACCGATGGGCGGCGGCGGAAGTGGCCGCATTCGGGTATGGGATCACACTTCCGATTCTATTCTCATGGTCGTTCCCGGTCGGCGGTGGGTTTGGCGGGTGGTATCTCCGCTATCTGCAGCCCGCGTTTCCCTTCTTCGTGATTCTGCAGGTGTTGGGCTTGTTCGACCTGGTTCGGTGGTTCACTCGCTGGTTCGGCGGTTACGCGCGAGTTCTCGAACGAACGGGCGTTGCGCTGATCGGAATCACCCTCATCTTCTGGACCTACAAGACCCTACCCGGTTCGTGGGAAGGCTACAGGCTCATCTCTGACGGCAAGAATGCGTACCGCCACGCCGTCGCCGAGTGGATTGACAACAACCTTCCGCAAGACGCCCGCGTCACGATCGGCGCGCCCGGACTCGGCGTCATCGGGTATCGTAGCCACCGGTATATCATCGATATCGCCGGATTGATCGACCACCGCGTCGGGGTCTGGTATGGACGGCCCGAGTACCGCAAAGATCTGATGTGGGGATTCGTACGTTATATGGCGTGGCGCGAGGCGGATTATTACGTCCACACAGAGGACTTGGAGGGGCATCCGTGGTTTGAGAAGGTGGCGGACATCCCCAATAATACGGGGATCGAGATGGCCCGTGTCGGATTCTATTCCTTGTGCGTCTACTCGTTCAACCCGCCGGACGAGATCCGAGAGGAAGTCGCGAAGGTTCAGTAGCAGCAGCGGTGGCACGCGGGCAACCGCCCCCGCTGAGATATCTCGCGCCGGAACGTACGCCACGCCGGTCCGTTCCAGATCGACATGAAGGACCGCTCGTTCAGGTTCCCACAGACATGATGCAGACAGGGGTAGACCTCGCCGATGGGACTCACCATGGCCAAGGTCCAGATCGCCTCGCAAGCCAAGAGAGCCGTACGTTCGAAAAAGGGTTCCGTGTAGTAACGATCCAAAACGCTCTCATCGTGGGCCGGGTTCACCCCAACTTGGAATGGCCAACTCCGCTCTCGAATCGTGCGCAGCTGCTCCCGCAAGAGATGGGCGTCGGTACCGGCCTCTTCAATCTCTTTCCGGTACCCTTCGGGTTCGTCGTTGGGCTGCCCCAAGCGTTCCTGGAACGCCTCGGAATGGCGCGTCGTCTCAGCCGAAGTAAAAAAGCGGAGGTGGTTCAGCTGC
>CAYTDF010000168.1:0-8968 GCA_964436365.1 uncultured bacterium
CCGGGTGAGGTTGAAAGACCGAACCGTTCAAGCGATCTGTCCGCACCCCAATGCGGAAGACCGCCCCTGCATACCTGTCGTGTCCGATACCTACACGGATGACTAATGATAGCACTCTCTCACGGTTCCGCTAAACCGTAAAGTTGACGATTTGAGAGTCGATTTCGCCTCGCGGATGCGGACGCTCTTCATCTGGGGCGGGGACACGTTCTGGACGACGGTCGGGGTGCGTCCCACAGCGACGCTCGATGGGTCCGCTTCCCCACGTCCACGAAATCTGGTACATCATTCATCTAGAGCGTCTCTCGAGAGTTTCTTCCGGTAGCGTGCACGAAGTGCCTGCGGGGGCCGGGCCCTCAGCGTTTTCCAGCCGGACATAATTTTTGGGAGATACTATATCCATCCTGCCATAAACGGACATCCCGACTCGACGGTTGTCCTTGGGGTGTGTCCTGGTGACCATCGAGACTTCTGAAGATATAGGGTATACAACATCGTGAATCTGCGCAGTCACAAACTTGAAGAGATCCTCGAAGCGTTTGAAAAAGGCTACCCGGTTTGGGTACTCGATACCGGCAAGCACGATTCGGATGACGTTCTCATCGGAGCCAAAGACATTGTCCGACTGAATATCTTTCAGCATTTCAAGATCGACGCCTTCCCGACCAGTTGGGCGATGAAGACCGTCACCCGGGACGAATTCGAACAGGCGTACCGGCTCTAGAACGCCTCGAGTAGGTCGCGTTTGGCGGCGCGGTACACCGTAGGGTCCTTCGTGTAATCGTCGAAACCACGGATGACCTGTCGTACGATCCTCTCGGCCAGAGCCGGGTTTTGGGTGTCGAGTTCCCGCAGCAGTTCGTAGTCTTCCAAACCGACTCGGTGCGCCTCGAAACGCAGACTGGACCATGGACCGTCCGCTCCCGGATAGACCACATGCGTATCGCCCGCCGGTAGACTGTTCTTCGGTTCGGGCGCTTGGGGATGCGGCACGACGCTTTTTTCGAAGGGATCGGCCTGGAAGTGGTTCAATCCCCAGTGCAGAAACCCGTCGAGATCGAACAACGCCGCCGCCCAGCCCACGAGCATCGGCCGCATTCGCTCTTGATCGAGTAAGCGGTTGATCCACGGTCCGCCGGGGACCAGACACGTGTAGACCCAGATCCGGTCGCCTTGTTCACGGAACGCGTCGAATGTCTCGCGGTGTTTCTGATACTCCTGAACCTGCAGACACCAGATATCCACCGCACCGGCCACTTTCAGATTCATCGTGGCTTCGACGATGGGAATCCCGGGCATGTACTTGCGCAGCATTCCCGCGAGGATCCGGTAGTCGTCGGCGTTGTTCTCGGTGGGCTCGTCGGCGATATGTTGCAGCCAGCGGCCTTCCCAGCCGTTCGCTCGGATCTCTTCCATAATCAGCCCGGCGATCTCGGCCAACGCCCGATTGCCTTCTGGGGTGGTGGCTGCGGCTCCGGTGAGATTGAGGTTCAGAGTCGCCGTGGACCAATCTCCATTCGGGCGGCCCGCGATGGGCGAGCCCTCGATATAGTAGAACCCGAGATCGAGGAACAGGTTGACGTACCGGCGAAACCGCTCACGCTTGAGAACCATGCGGCCATCCGGCTGACGCTGAATGAAATCTCCCCACGTGAACCAGAACGTATTTTGGCGTGCATACGCCATCAGCCGCGCATAGCGCTCGATCATCTGCCAATGCGCTTCGCTCCAGGGCTCGAGATCGTGATACTTGGCAATGTTGGCGTGGCTGAACCAGTTGGTGAACGATAGAGTTTCCCGCCCCGGAGGAGGTACGACGGCTGTGTGAACGCGGAGATCGAGAGACAAACTGCGCTGGCCCTGGTCCGAGGCGAGGTGAATCGTGTACTCGCGATCACCCACCGACTCCTTGGCGTCGATGGGGAACTCGACCCGCAAGGCCAACGTGGCGGTTTGCGGTCTGATGGGGGACTCGATCGGTTCGAGCGCCTCGTAGACCCTGAACGGGGCGCGCCGGATAACGTCGGGGTTCTTCTCTCCGTTGTGCAACTCGGTTCGGCTTTTGGTGCCGGTGTTGATCTCCACCGGGACATCCACCAATCGGAACCAACGCGCGCCGCGAACCGGACGGCCGTTCCGCTCGATGGAGAATCGCAATGCCTGTTCGGTGGAGGCCGAGTTGAGCAAGATATGGACCGCCACCGGAACGCCCCGCGCGGTATCCAGTTCCATTCGCTCGACGGCTGTCGTCGCCACAATCGAGTCTGGGAAGAAATCCTCGAGTTCGTCGATCAGCCCGGCTTGGAACGTGCCGGTTCGTTGAGGCCCATCGGCTTTGTGCAGCGTTGTTTGGGCGCAGGAAGCAAAGAGTGCGAGACAGACGAGGACGACACCCCAGTGTCTCGGGCGGGTGTTTCGTGGAGACGGTTTTCTTGTTGTGCCGGACATGGTTCTTTGGTCCTCTCTGAGCCGATAGGGTTTTGGGTGAGAGCGTCTCGTAAGAACAAGACCGGGATGATGGCGGTTGGCCATCATCCCGGGGGATACGCATCGTCAGCGGTGGGGAAGAGAGTTAGTTTACTTCCACAAACTTGGCCCCGGCGACACCACAGATCGGGCATTTCTCCGGCGCTTCGCCGAGTTCGAGATTGCCACAGACCGGGCACAGATAGATCGACATCGACTCGAGATCCTTGCCATCCTGCACGGCTGCCAGAGCCTGTTTGTAGAGATTGCAATGCACCTCTTCGGCGGCGCAGGCTCTCTTGAATCCGGCCAGTGCGCGCTTGTTCGATTCTTCTTCCGCGGTTGTTATGAAGCCCGGATACATTTCCTGGTACTCATACCGCTCGCCTTCCACGGCGGCTTCCAGGTTCTCTTTTGTGTCCTTGACGCCATCCAAGGCGTTTAGATGCGCGTGCGCGTGCAGCGTCTCCGCTTCGGCCGCCGCGCGAAACAGTTTGGCGACTTGGGAAAATCCATCTCCCTCGGCCTTTTTTGCGAAGGCGAGATAGCGGCGGTTGGCTTGGCTTTCACCGGCAAAAGCGTCTTGGAGGTTTTCTGTTGTACCCATCGTTTGACTCCTGGTTCTTCAGATTTCGGCGGAGGCGTTTAGGGCCGATTCGGTCTGTTTATCCCGATATGGGGCCACAAAAAGCAGGTTTCGACAGACTGCAAAAAAGACTGATTCCTCTATCACGCCGAGGGTAACATGGCCACCCAACGTGTCAACCATCGGCAGGACGACAGGTGGTGGCCCGCGCCTTATTTGTCTTACCAACAACCGGAGGGGATGAGCAGAGAACGGGGAGGGAACGAAGATAAGAGAGAGGAAACGAAGTGCCCGAGGGGGGAGTCGAACCCCCATGAGGAAAAACCTCACTGGATCCTGAATCCAGCGCGTCTACCAATTCCGCCACCCGGGCAAATCCAAGCTCGCCTACGAAGCTTGTGCGTTACGCGTCCTATTCCTAATTCCGTGTCCCCGAGTGGGCTTGAACCGCCAGGCTCAAGTTTGTATCGAGGGGCACGGAGGCTCCGCCAGGCATTCTTCGCGAGGCGACACCTTAGCGGGGCAAAGCGTTTCGGGCTAGGCCGAACGGGAAACCCGTGCTTGCCAGACGCCGCTCACTCCCATTCAACCGTGGCGGGTGGCTTGCTCGAAACGTCGTAGGAGACCCGATTCACACCCCGCACCTCGTTGATAATCCGGTTGGAGCAGGTCTGGAGAACATCGTAAGGCATCGGATACCAGTCGGCGGTCATGAAATCGGTCGAGGTGACCGCGCGCAGCACCACAACTTCCTCGTAGGTCCGGCTGTCTCCCATGACTCCTACCGAACGGCAGGGCAGCAAGACCGCGAACGCTTGGGCGATGTCGTCGTAGAGCCCGGCTTTTCGGATTTCGTCGATGTAGATCTCGTCGGCGTTCCGCAGAACTTCGAGCCGCTCGCGCGTCAAATCTCCAAGACAGCGAACCGCGAGCCCGGGTCCCGGGAAAGGATGCCGCGAGATCAACGTCTCCTCGATGCACAGCTCCCGGCCCAGTTTTCTGACTTCGTCCTTAAACAGTTCCCGTAGCGGTTCGACCAGATCGAGTTTCATGTTCTCGAGCAATCCGCCGACGTTGTGATGACTCTTGATGGTGGCGCTGGGGCCCTTGTGAGAGACCGATTCGATCACATCGGGGTAGAGTGTGCCTTGGAGTAGAAAACCCACGTTCCCGATCTTCTTGGCTTCTTCTTCGAAAACATGGATAAACGTGTTTCCGATGATCTTGCGCTTCTTTTCCGGATCCGTCACACCCTCGAGCGCGTTCAAGAACCGGTCGCTGGCGTCGATAGGAATCAGGTTCACGTGCAAGTGGTCTCGAAGACGCTGAATGACTTTCTCGGCTTCGTTCTTCCGCAGCAGGCCGTTGTCGACAAAGATCGCTGTGAATCGATCGCCGACCGCTTTGGCCGAGAGTGCGGCGGCCACTGTGCTGTCCACGCCTCCTGAGACTGCGCCGAGCAAACGGCCCTTCCCAACCTGGTGGCGAATCCGGCCGATGGCCTCATTGGCGAACGGGCCCATCTGCCAGTCGCGCTTGCAGCGGCAACGACCGATCAAAAAGCGTTCGAAAATCACCTTACCGAACCGCGTGTGCGTCACTTCCGGATGGAACTGCAAGCCGAAGATGTTGCGCTCCGTGTCCCCGATCGCGGCGAAAGGCGCGTTCTGGCTTGTCGCCAGGACTCGAAATCCCGGGGGGGCTTTCACCACGCGGTCGCCGTGGCTCATCCAGACCGTCGATTCCTGCGGCATGCCCTGGAGGACTTCGCCGGTACGGAGCAGACGCAACGTGGCGCGACCGTATTCGCTCTCGCTGCCGCTCTCGACCTTGCCTCCGAGCTGCTGAGTGATCAGCTGTTGCCCATAGCAGATGCCGAGGATCGGGATGCCTAGGTCCCAGATTTCTTGCGCGGGTTTTGGCGCGCCTTCCTCATACACCGACCCCGGACCACCGGAGAGGATGATGCCTTTGGGTTCGAACGCCTTGATCTCTTCAGCCGTGATCGTTCCCGAGCGTAGCTCCGAGTAGACGTTGTGCTCTCGCACCCGCCGCGCGATCAAGTGGCTGTACTGACTGCCAAAATCGAGAATGAGTATCTTGTCGTGTTGTGCCATGATAGGTTACCGTAGAGCGCAGAGCGTAAAGACCGACTCGGTGTTGGGCAATGTTGCCCCCATCACGCGTTGGAACGGCGGGCCGATTTCCCGGCGCGTCCAGACTCGTGCACGAGCCGTTTGACGGCCGGGCCGCAGAACCGTAAGGTCTTACATACCAGCAGATACAGCCTCTTAGGGAGCTTCCCAGTATGAAAATCCATGAGTACCAAGGCAAAGATGTTCTTCGAGAGTTCGGTGTTCCCGTACCGGAAGGCAAGATGGTCGAGAGCGCGGAAGAAGCGGAGCGGGTCGCGAGCGAACTGGGGACTCCGGTCGTTGTTGTGAAGGCGCAGATACACGCCGGTGGACGAGGCAAAGGCGGCGGAGTGAAACTGGCCAAGAGCCCTGCCGAGGCCAAAGCCCTCGCCGAAGAAATCCTAGGCATGACCCTGGTTACGCACCAGACCGGGCCGGAGGGCCGCGTCGTCAAGAAACTCCTCGTCGAGCAGGGATTGGATATCGCCCAGGAGCTCTACATGGGAGTCGTCATCGACCGGGCCACCGGCTGTGTGGTGATGATGGCCAGTCGCGAGGGCGGGACCGAGATCGAGGAAGTCGCGGCCAACCGCCCCGAAGCCATCCACAAAGAATATGTCGATCCCAGCGTTGGCCTACGGCCTTTCCAGGCCGCGAAAGTGGCCTTTGGGCTTGGCCTGGAGGGCGCGGCGGCCAAGTCGTGCACCAAGTTCTGCATGTTGCTCTACAAAGCGTTTGTCGAATGCGACGCCTCTCTGGCCGAGATCAATCCCCTCATCGTTACCAAGAGCGGTGAGGTACTGGCCCTCGATGCCAAGATCAACTTCGATGACAACGCGCTTTTCCGCCACAAGGCCTATCAGGAACTCCGCGATCTCGATGAAGAAGAACCGCTTGAGATCGAGGCCTCCAAGTACGATCTCAACTACATCAAACTGGACGGTTCCGTGGGTTGCATGGTCAACGGTGCGGGCTTGGCCATGGCCACCATGGACATTGTAAAGTTGACCGGCGCCGAACCCGCGAACTTTTTGGATGTCGGCGGTGGAGCCAGCGTCGCGCGCGTCGCCGCAGCTTTCCGCATCCTGATGTCCGACAAACTTGTCAAAGCCGTCTTGGTCAACATCTTCGGTGGCATCGTCCGTTGCGACCGGGTTGCCGGTGGGATTATCGAAGCGATGAAACAGGTGGACGTGAAAGTCCCAGTTGTGGTCCGTTTACAGGGCACCAATGCCATCGAGGCGCGGGAGACACTCAACAAAGCCGAGTTTCCCTTCATCACCGCCGACGGACTCGCCGAGGCGGCCGAGAAAGTTGTCGCCGCGCTGAACTAGTCGGCTCGTACTCGTGTGGTCACAACATCGTTAGCGGACGAGGAATCAAACGCAAGAAAAGTGCGTTTGCCCGTGACGCTCGTCTGGAAAATTGTTACTTTCCTGAACCGAGGCCGCTTCATGCGTTGCCTCATGTTGAGCTACTCTTACAGTTGGGTCGATTCTCGAGGAGCCCGGTGGAGACCTCTCTCCCGGTCACCTCTTCAGACCAACTTTCCAAGAAAACGGTCCCGTTCGAAGATGGCCGCCGAGGCGACTGTATCGGCTTTGTTTTGCCTCTCGCCTGTGAGCGCACAGTGACTTCTGAGCGGGAGTCAATTGTGAGAGAACCTCGATAGGGATTATCGGAATACGTATTTTAGAAGGAGTTATCGGACGTGAAGGAATCGCTTGAAACCATCAAAGGAATTACGTCGCAAGCCCAAGGCGCATTGGCCAATCTAACCAGCCCGGACGCCTCTGTACGGCAGTCGGCGGTCTCGATGATCCGCGACGCGCTCGGCCGCATCAACGCGAAGGCCGCCGAAGGATTGATCAAGAAGTGACTTGAACTCCCACCTCTCTGAGTTCGAGTCAAAACGGACCGGCCCCATTCCCGCAACGGAGTGGGGCCGAACCGTTTTTTGTCACACTGCACAATACGGCCCAATAGCGAGTTGGGGGTTGGTGCGTAACTGTAGTTCATACAATATGTTATGTGGATATTGGCCGGGAGATTACTTGTCCTCCCGACCAAGAATACGAGAATTCCCTAGCCATAGAACCATCCGCAGTGGAAAATCGAAGCGCGAGGGCATATAGTGGCGAAAGCGTCCGTATGCACGTGTGGGGTGGCTGTGTGGCTAAGCGATACAGGCTATGCCATCGGACAAACACTTAGCGGCTTGGGTCTAGGGCTCTTTCCGAGTGCTTGTCCTTCCGTGCGTGAGTGAATCTGATCCCTCTGGGCAAGAGACACGCGCGGCTGGGCATAGAGCGTTCCATCAAGTGGAGAACGTATCTCGGGACGCCCTGAAATTCGCTGCCGGATTAGGGTGACAGGATGGATACAAGAAGGTCTATGGGTGGGGCACAGCCTGGTTCCAATCTCGATAATCTTCTCAAGAAGGCTTTGGATACGCAGGAACGCGTCGAAAAAGAATACCGCGATGAGAACATCAAGGCCTGGGTCGTGATGTTCGTCAATGTTTCTCAGACCGCAAAGCCACTGTATTCCCTCGGCGAAGAGGCGCTTTCGGCCGTGTTTACGAACTTCCGTAATATCACCTGTTCGGTTCTGAAACCTCACGGCGTATCGCATATTTCACCGGGAGAAGGTCCTCAAGTTGTCTGCTGTTTCCCAGATATCGACAGCGCCATCAACGCCGCCATCGATGCCCAACGGACTCTGGGTGTCTGGAACACGACTCGGCCGGATCAGCCCGCACTGATTCCTACGATCGGAATGTATCACGGAGACGTTGTTTTCACGGATGGCGTACTCGAACAGTCCAACACCTGTAACTTGGCCAAGCGTATCGAGACAGAAGCCAGCCCAGGGCAGATCTATCTGGCCCGCGAACTCGCCGACTATATGTTGGAACAGGGCACCTACCCGATCAACTATGTCACCACCACACACGTCAAGAATATCCCCGAACCTCAAGAGATTTTCGAACTGATGTGGCAGGAGGCGGGCTCTGTCCGGGTTAAGCGGCAAGCTCCGCCAGCGGAGGAGGCCGTTCCAGAACAGGATTCAGCCTCTCGTTCCAGAGGAAGGCCTATGCGCCAACGCCGGCCTGCAGCCAACATCAGCATCAAGCCTCCCGAGGAGGAGGTCGGTCTGTTTGCAATTCTGGTGATTGATGTATGCGAGTCCAGCCGAAAATTCTGGAAACTAGGCGACCGTAAGGCGAACGAACTTATCCGCGATTACCGGAACGTCATCGAGCCGATCTCCAAGAAGTACCGTTGTTATCATTGCGAATCGGCCGAAGGCGATATGATGGTGGTCTTCTTTGAAGACGAATCCATACCCAAATCTCTGGATGCGGCCTGTGAAATCCAGGCCGCGCTACTGAAACGAAACCTCGCACTCCCCGAGAACCGCCGGGTCCGCGCCGCTGCGGGCATCCATCTGGGCGAGGTCAAGCATGTCGGACGAGAGTTTACCCAAGGCTTGACCATCAACACCTCGAAGGCACTGCAAGGCGAGGCCGAAGAAGACGAAATCCTTGTCTCCGGGGCGATGTATGACGCTCTGTCCAACCAGCTCAACTACGACCTCCGTTTCTTGCACGATGCCGAGTACAAAGGAACGCCCGAGCCGGTCCCCGTTTTCGAATTGATTTGGCAGCGCGAATCCAGTCGGCACCAAGGTTTGGAAGAGCGGCGGATGCAGCAGTAACTCCAAAATGCCGTCCGCGCCAAGTCGGGGCGCAGCTGAGCGAAAGCCTCTTTCCATGCCC
>CAYTDF010000169.1:0-8937 GCA_964436365.1 uncultured bacterium
GCCGTCGACTTTCGCGTTCTCGCGCCATTCTGGCAGACGCCGGGGTTTCTGATTTCCATCGGTCTTCTGAGTCTCGTCGCCATTCTCTCACTGGCCCTGGGGATCTCCAAACAGCGCAATCTCCGCACCTCGGAGGAGAAATACCGGCTCTTGGTCGACCACCAGACCGACATGATTATCAAGATGGACGTCGAGGGGCGGCTCATCTATGTCAGTCCATCTTGCTGCAAGGTCATCGGCAAGACCCAGCGGGAGTTGCTGGGACGATCGTTCGTGCCTTTCATTCACGAGGACGACCGCGAGCGGGTTGTCGAGGCTATGGAACGAATTCACGAACCGCCGTATTCGGTCTATGTGGAAGAGCGCGCTCTGACCAAGGACGGCTGGCGTTGGCAGGGATGGCAAAACACGGCCGTGCTCGACGCTCAAAGCAAGGTCGTCGAAATCGTCGCTGTGGGAAGGGATCTCACCGAACGCAAACGGGCCGAAGAGGCGCTTCGAGAAAACGAAAGAATCTATCGCGGCGCGATTGAAGCCTCCGGAACCGTCCCCTATTACTTCGATTATTCCAACATGAAATATCATCTCGTCGGCGCGGGAATCGAGGAGTTGACCGGATACGCTCCCGGCGAGTTCGACAACAGCGTCTGGACCTCGATCGTCGAGCGCGAAATCCTAACCGGCGATTTGCGGAACCTCTCGTCGGACGAAGCCGGGCGGAAGGTCCGGGAAGAAGTTGGCGTTGTTTGGAGCGCCGACTATCGAATCAGACATCGGAACGGCAAAGCGCGTTGGTTGTCCAACTACGCTGTCCAGGTCTTGAGCGACGATGGCGAGATCGTCGGCAGTCTCGGACTGTTACAGGACATCACCGACCGTATGGACGCGGAGAAAGCGCTTCGGGAGAGCGAGGAACTTCACCGCTCGGCCATCGAAGCCGCAGGTGCCGTACCCTACTACAAAAACCACGTCACAGAGCGTTACGAACACGTCAGACCGGCCATTCAGTCCCTCGTCGGGCTTTCCAACGAGGAGTTCACACCGGAGGCCCTGCAGACGCTGCTCCAAGAAGTTGTCCTTCTCGGCGATCTGGCCGACTTGTCCTATCCCGACGCCGTGCAGCGCACAAAAGGTCCGGTGGACGTTGCCTGGCGAGCCGACAATCGGATACAAACGCCCAACGGTGAGAGCAAGTGGATCGGAGACGCCGCTGTCCACGTGCGCGACCGTGAGGGGACGGTCATCGGATCTCTGGGCATCCTCCTCGATGTGACCGAGCGGCATCTCGCCGAGGAAAACCGCAGAAAACTCGAAGAACAGCTCCGCCAAGCGCAGAAGATGGAAGCCGTCGGACAACTCGCCGGAGGAATCGCCCACGACTTCAACAATCTTCTCCAGGCCATTCTGGGATACACGGATATGGCCAAGACCGCCCATGGCCCTGAAGATCAAGCGTACGAGGATATGGTAGAGGTCGAAAAAGCGGCCGACCGGGCGGCGACACTCACCACCCAGCTTCTTGCTTTCAGCCGTCGCCAGTTGCTTCAGCCCGTCGATCTCGACCTGAACGATGTCATTGCCGACCTGTCGAAAATGCTTCGGCGTGTGATCGGTGAGAACATCGAGCTCAATCTCGCACTCGGGGCCGACCTCGAAACAATCAATGCCGACCCCGGCGCGCTCGAACAGGTCTTGCTGAACCTCTGTCTCAACGCCCGCGATGCCATGCCCAAGAGCGGGCAGTTGACGATCGACACGCAAGATGTCGCGATCGACGAGAGATTCGCCCGGCAGTACCCGTGGGCCAAGGTCGGAAAGTACGCGCTGCTCTCGGTCACCGATACCGGCGTCGGGATAACGACCGAGATGTTGGAGCATGTCTTCGAGCCGTTCTTCACGACCAAGGATGTCGGACAAGGTACGGGACTCGGATTGTCGATGGTCTACGGAATTGTAAAACAACATGACGGACTGATTCATGCGTACAGCGAATTCGGCCAAGGTACGACCTTCAAAATCTACCTGCCTTCCGGCGAGCGCGGGGAGACGAACGTCGTCCATGCGGACGATATCCCGGCCCCGGAAACCGGAACCGAGACGATCCTGGTCGCGGAAGATGAGACAATGGTCAGAAACGTCGCTGTCCGCGTTCTCGAAGCGAACGGGTACACCGTTCTCGTGGCCAAGGACGGGGAGGAAGCCGTCCGCGTATTCGAGGCCAACGCCGCCGCGATCGACCTCGCACTTTTGGATGTGGTTATGCCCAAGATGAGCGGCAGAGAGGCCCACGATCGTTTCCTCCGCGTCAAGCCGGACATCTGCACGCTTTTCACGACTGGCTACAGCACCAGTTCCATCCATTCCCGCTTCATCATTGAGGACGGCTTACAGGTCCTTCCGAAGCCCTACGCTTCCGACGCGCTTTTACGGCGAGTTCGTGAGGTCTTGAGCGCACGGTGAGAGAGCGTCTCTCGAAAGTTCTTCTCTAGCGCGCACGCAGTGCCCGCGAAATTTGGGCATTCAGCGTTATCCAATTGAAAAGAACTCTCGGGAGATACTTGAATCCCCGTCAAACTGGTTCTCGCCGGTTGCCGTGCTAACCTTCTCGCATGGCGAAAAGGCGAAAAATATTACTCTTGGGTGTGGGGCCGCTGCCGTGCTACCGCAGTCGGACGCTCTATGGATTCGGAATCCGCACCTGGCAGTTTCTGCTGCCCATGTTGAAGGCGGGGCACGAGGTCGTGCTGGTCACCTTCGAGTTTGGCCGGGGCCAAGACCCGCGCCCCTCGATCGAGTACAGCGCCCCCCCTGAGTTGTGGGGCAACGTAACCCACATTCCGCTCGCCGAGCCGAACGGTCGAAATCGCTTTCAGCACGTCGGTGCGCTCATGCGATTGATCAACGAGCACGAGCCGAAGGCCATTGTGACCGCCGGTTCCACCATCGCCAGCGGCCTCGCGGCCGCGCTGCCCACCGATCTCCCCACCTGGATCGATCTCTTCGGCGATCTTTTGGCCGAGGCACAGGCCAAAGCCGTTTTTGCCGGTGACGAGCAGCTCGATTTGTTCCATCGGCTCTATCTTCCCATCCTTCGGAGGGGCGATCGGTTTTCCAGTGTCGCCGATTCCCAACGGTACGCGACATACGGGCAACTCGGTGTGGTTGGGCGGCTCACGGGGCGGGGAACCGGCGAACCGTTGGTGCACACCGTTCCTTGCGCCATGGATGGAGACAGCATGCCGGTGCGCGGAAAGCGGTTGTTGCGCGGGCACAGGCTTAGCCGGCGCGACGTCGCTCTACTTTGCACGGGCGGATTCAACACCTGGGCCGATGTGGAGACGCTCTTCCACGGTGTCGATGGGGCCATGGACCGTGACCGCTTCATTCACCTTGTGGTCACTGGCGGCGCGATCTCGGGGCATCACCAAGCGGGCTTCGATCGTTTTCAGAAGTTGGCCGAACGCTCGCCCAATCGTGACCGCTACCACTTCTTGGGATGGCTTCCCAATGAGGATGTTCCCAGCAGTTATGCGGAGTGCGATTTGGGATTGAATGTCGATCTCGATATCGCCGAATCCATGTTGGGCAGCCGCAACCGGTTTCTCTCCTGGATGCAGGCCGGTCTGCCGTTCGTAACCTCCGTGACCACCGAGATATCCCGAACCCTCGCCACGCGCGGACTCTGCTATGGAGTCCCGCCGGGAGATGCCGAGCGTCTCACCCAGACTCTTGTCGAGGCGGCCAGCGACCCCTTGGGGCGCGGGAGAATGGCTCTTGCCGCTCGCGACTTCGTCTATCGCGTTTGGAGCTTTGAGGAGACCACACGGCCCCTGTTGGCGTGGCTGGAGAATCCTGCCATGGCGCGCGACCGCAGGGAGCGGTTCGACCGTGGAGCGGATTGCACTCCACTTGAGGGACGCCTCGCCGGTTTCATCGGTGACCCTGTGGTTCGTGCCGGAGAAGGCGTGCCGCCTCCGAAGAGTCTCGAAACCTCGTTTCCCGTGCGCGAAAGACCCTCTTCTCGATCCCTGCCCCCGCTCGGGGGCGGTGACCCTCTGTGGCGAAGGGCTGCCCGCGCCTTACGGGATCGGTGGTTTCGATCGTGAACGAGCCCTTGGTGACCGTTGCGATTCCTCATCATAGGGGCTGGCGGCATCTCCAGACTCTCTTGCCCTCTTTGGCCCGCCTGGATGCTAATGGACCGGTCGCGCGCGTTGTTGTCGTCGACAACGCTTCCGACGACGAATCCCGCACTTTTCTTCGCGACTGTCACCCTTGGGTCCACGTCCTCCAACTTCCGGAGAACCGTTTCTTTGCCGGGGCGCTCAACGAAGCCGCCCGCCGTGCCGCTACTCCCTGGATCGCCTTTCTCAACAACGACATGCGGGTCGAGCCGGGGTGGTTGCGCGAGGCGTTTCGTACAGCCGACCGAAACGCGTGTGACTGTGTCGCCTCACGGATTCTCGACTGGACTGGTGCTCGGACCCAGTTCTGTGGCGGTTCGATCAACCTGGAGGGGAAGGGATTCGAGTGGACCCAGCGCGATGCCGACCCCGAGGAGGAGCGCGCTCTGCTCTTCGCCTGTGGGGGCGCGATGCTCGTACGCCGCGGACTTTTCTTGGAGTGCGGCGGGTTCGATGAAGCCTTCGAGATGATCTATGAGGATGTCGATTTCGGGTGGCGTCTCAACCTGATGGGGAAGAACGTTCTCTATGCGCCCAAGTCGATTGTCTGTCATCGCGCGCATGCTTCTCTCGGCGAACTCGACTACTCCACGAAGGCCGTCTATTTCGAACGCAACAGTCTGGGCATGGTGTACAAGAATCTCCAAGAGAGCGCTCTCGCTCGGTTGTTGCCTGGGCTCAGCTCGCGTGCCATGGCTCGGGCTCGCGCTCTGGCTCCTGTGGACTGTGATGGTCATGCGACACTCGAAGGGCTTTCGGCCTTTTGGCGGCGGTTGCCCTACTGGCGCGAGCGGCGGCGCGAGGTCCAAGCCAAGCGGCGAAGGCGTGATGATGAGATACCGAGTCTCTTCTCTTCTTTTCTAACCGCCGATTGGGGCTATACTCCGGCGCAACGGGAGCGAGTCGGCGATTGTCGGCCTTCGTTGGATTCATTACGGGCTACCTTTTCGGGGAGTCGGGGCGTGTGAGAGAACGAGCAGAAGAAGATCATCATGTCTGACGCGACTCCAAGCGACTTTCAACTCTATGTGCCTGGCCGCATCTGCCTCTTTGGCGATCATTGCGACTTGATTGAGGAGCCGTGCGTCGCTGTCGCGATCTCCGCCCACATGAGTTTCACCTTCAAGCGGAGGAGCGACTCCAGGGTTGTCGTGGTCGCCCCCGATTTCAGTCGAACCGAAACCTTCTTACTCGGAGAGAAGCCGAAACTCACCTCCCCCTTGAAATACGTCTCTGGAGTCTTTTTGCGTCTGGGCACCCGCATCAAATCGGGCTTCGAACTCACGATGACCTCGACCATTCCTGTCGGGGCCGGGTTGGCGTCGTCCGCCGCGTTGTTGGTGGGGACCATTCGTTGTTTGACGAGGGCCTTTCAGCTCAGACTCCAGCCCGCCGATATTGCCGAAATGGCTTATGTGGTCGAGCATTTCGATCTCATGACCGATTGTGGCCGCATGGACCCTTACGCCATCTCGTATGCCGGGATTTCCTACATCGAAACTGGCATTCCACCCCGCGTAACCCGTTTGCGCTTTGGTGGCGAGCGAGACGGCGTGGAAAACGAACCGAACGTGGCCAAAGCCGATTCGCTTCCGTTGGTTGTCGGCGACACCTGCCGCAAAACGAATGGCAACGCGCAGCGATGCGCGCTCGCCTCACGCTTGGCGGACAAGCAGTCGGGGTTACGAGAAACCATGAAACAGACCGGGAAGATCGTCGAGGAGGGCCGCGTGGCCATCCTGCAAGGTGACCCGGATCGGGTCGCCGCGCTCATGAACCAGTCGCGGGCGCTGGAGCGGAGGATGGACGGGGGTAGTGAACGCGTCGACCTGTTTTGCGACGCCGCTCGCGATGCAGGGGCTCTCGGCGCAAAGCAGACGGGAAGCGGCGGGTGCATCGTCGCGTATTGTCCGGGCAAGCAAGACGCCGTGGCGGAAGCATTGCGCGAACTGGGCGGAAAGGCGTACATTTTCGATCTCTTCTCCGACCCGGCCGGGCGTGAGCCCACCGAAACCGACTCATCCTGTGATAGGACCTAGAAGAAACCAATTGACCCCAATGAACGATACGGAAACGCCTAAGAAAACCGAACCGCGGATGATTGGAAGCCGTGGCTCACACACTCGGATTCGAGAAACCCTCGAAGCTCTACCGCGAGGCAGGGTCCTCGACGCTCCTGCTGGGAAGGGCGCGCTTTCCGTTTACATGCGTGAACTCGGATACGACGTCTATCCCGCCGACATCGACACCGGGCATTTCGAAGGCGAGGGCTTCCCCTTTCAGCAGGTCGACATGAATGGCGAACTCCCCTATGTCGATGGCGTATTTGACGTTGTCGTCTGCGCCAACGCTCTACACCGCATCGCAAACTTTCGCCTGGCGCTCTCCGAATTCTCGCGCGTATTGGCTCCTGGCGGGGTCTTGATGATTGCGGTCAACAACTACGCCAGCATTGCCAAGCGACTGAAGTTCTTCCTCTGCGGTTCGCTTTCCGAGACCAACAACGAACTGACCCATCAGCAGACGATCCAAGATGCCGCCGCGAACTTCCGCCAGGCGCTCTTCTATCCGGCGATCCATTATGGGATGGAGGCTGCTGGGCTTCAGGTCGAAGAAGTCAGTGCCCAGGCCAAGCGGATCAACCATTATCTGCTCGCACCCTTTGGCGGGTTGGCCTGGCTCAGTTCCTATCTGCTCAGCCCGAAGTCGTATCGGCGCAACCGGGTGGCGGTCACCCGGGGCCCCGCCATCAATTTCGGGGGGAAGACAATCTTCATTCGCGCCACCAAACCTCGATGATCCCCTGCCGGATTGAGTTCAATCGGCTTCCTGAAGAGATTCTCCAAGCGGTGCTTCGTGTCGACGAGGTCCGTGACGGCGATCCGCGTTGGCGTCTCTTGCGTTCCGGCAATTCCCGGCGTACCTATCGATTCGCACCCGAGCCGGGGGCTCCCGCCTGGCTCGTCAAATGGGGCTGCCGCTACTCCTCTTGGAAGCAGATACGAAACGCCTTGCGCGGCCGCGACGACGCCACCGTCGAGTGGCAAAAAACCCAGCGCGCCGCATCCTCCGGCATTCCGGTGTTGGATTTCTCGCTTCTAGCCGCCCCGCGTTTTCGCAGCGGACGGATTCAGACACTTCTGGTCACGCCATTCCTCGATGAGAGTTCGAACTTCATCCAGTTCCTTCTCGAGAACCATGACGACCGCGTCCGGATCGCCCAGACGCTCGAACGATTAGGTACGCTTGTCGCGGATATCCACAGCCGTGGGATCCTTCATCAGGATCTCTCTTTGGACAACATCCTGGTCTGTGACCGGCAGGGCGAGAAGATCTTGGCCATCGACTGGTTCAAGATGCGCGATCCCCGGCCTGGCGAGAGCGATCCCTACCGGATTGAGATGATCGCTCCGATCAGCGATATGGTTTTCGCGGGGCTGACTCGCGAACGCATTTTTCCGTTTCTCGAATCCTATGCCCGGGAGATGGTATGGTGTCGCGACCGGTTCGACGAGTTGCTTCAGACCGCGATCGACAACCGCAAGCGGGTCTGTCAGCGTGCCTACCGCAACTGCATCCGCCGCAGTCGGCGTATGATTCAGTATCGTCGCGACGCGTACAGAGTCTTCTTGTTCAAGAACGGCGACGAGACGGCCGTCGAACGTGCCACCCACGAGGAGAGCGAGTCCGGGAACGTTCTCACGAGTCGACGTGCGCGTTGGAACCACGGGGAAGGGGATTCCAAACCGCTCCTCGCGTGGCGTCTGGCCAATGTCCTCAAAATGACCGGTGTGGGTGGGCACCGCTGCATGGCCTATGCCGCACAGAAGGGTCTCTTCTCGGTTCGGGATCTGTTGGTCATGGACGAGCGAGGCTCACGTACACCTCTCCAACATTGGCTTGATCCCCCCACACAGAACCCCAACGTGCCTGTGCGCAAATCTGTTCTGCGGCAGGCCGGGTTCTTTCTGCGCAGGCTGCACGAGCTATCCATCGGTTTTCGATCCATCGCGCTCGACGATTGGTGGACCGTTCCGGCGGCGGGAGGACGTTTGGAGTTCGGTACTGAGAAATTGAACTCGATGATTCCTTTTGGCTGTGACGACTTCGAACGACGTTTCGGTTGGCTGGCCGATCCTGAAATCCGCGCCCTGGGGTTCGAGAGTCTCTTGGTATTCTTGCGTGGCTACGGCGATGGCCAACTCGACCGCGATCTACTAAAACAAATCCTCACTTGCTACGGCGACACTACATCCTGACTCTTCTCACCCGTCCCCCGCCAACGCCGCGAAAATCCGCTCCGCGACGTTCTTGGGTATACCCTGTACTGCGGCCAGCGTGTCGACATCGGCTTCCGCGATCCGCTTCAACGAACCGAAATACTTCAGCAGCGCGCGCTGCCGCGCCGGACCCACACCGGGAATCTCCCCCAACCGCGAACGGCGCATCGACTTGCCACGAATCTGCCGGTGATAGGTGATGGCGAAACGGTGCGCTTCGTCCCGCACCTGTTGCAGCAGTTGGAGCCCACCGTTCCGTAGGTCGAGCCGGATGGCGTCTTCCTCATCCGGCACAAAAATCTCTTCTTCACGTTTGGCTAGCGAACAGAGCGCGGCCGTGCCGGTATCGAACTCCTCCAGAGCGCTCATGGCCGACGACAGCTGTCCCTTTCCCCCGTCGATGACGATCAGATCCGGCGGCCGTGCGAAGCGTGAACCCTCTTCTTCCTCGTCGCGTTCGGCGTGCGCCCAAC
>CAYTDF010000170.1:0-8904 GCA_964436365.1 uncultured bacterium
TCCTGGCAGTGATACCCAACAGGAGGATGATATGTTTGGATGCTGTGGACTCGACTGTTCTCAATGCGGCGCGTACATCGCCACCCAGGAAGATAACTGGGACAAGAGAGTAGAGGTCGCCAAAGAATGGTCGGAAAAGTACAAAGCCGAATTCACGCCGGAGCAGATTGTGTGCAACGGGTGCACATCCGATGGCCCATGGTTTACGCATGCCGAACACGGCTGCGAAATCCGGAAATGCTGCAATGGTAAATCCGTTCCCAACTGTCTCAAATGTGACGAATACGTCTGCGAAAAACTACAGGGTTTCTTCTTGATGGTTCCCGACGCCAGAAAGAACCTCGAGTCCCTTCAGCAGTAGCGCGCTCCCCTGCTGTCTCTTCCCGGCACACAGGAGACCCGCCCGCAACGAATAGGCCCTTTTCGCTGACCTCGAACCGCCCAGACCGGTGGTCATTTTGAGGATCCGCACAACTCCGCTATCCTCGCCCTCCGAGCCGCACCGCCAATCCACACACTCTGTACCGAGGAACCTACAACTGGAACGCGGACGGCGACAGACCGTCACAATGGTGAGCGCTATTCACAATGACCGATACGAAAGAAACCTCAAAATTTCTGCTCAGCGGAAACGAAGCGGTGGCCCTGGCCGCCGAACATGCGGGCGTAGCCCTGGGGACTGGGTACCCGGGCACTCCCTCCACCGAAATACTGGAAAACTTCTCCGCGAATGGCGGGCGAGCGCAGTGGGCTCCGAACGAGAAGGTCGCTTTGGAAGTCGGGCTCGGCGCGGCCTATGCGGGCGCGCGGGCGCTGGTGACCATGAAACACGTCGGCGTCAATGTGGCTGCCGATCCTCTCTTCACTGCGGCCTACACCGGCGTTTCCGGCGGGTTGATTCTGATTTCCGCCGATGATCCCGGCATGGCCTTCAGCCAGAACGAGCAAGACAACCGCAACTATGCAAAGGCTGCGGGCATCCCCATGTTCGAGCCTTCCGATTCGCAAGAAGCGTACGCTTTCACCCTTGAAGCCTTCGAACTTTCCGAACGCTGGCATCTCCCCATCATGCTGCGTCTGACAACCCGCGTCTGCCACTCCAAGACCGTGGTTCAATCCAATGGGAATGCGAAACCGGCCGAGGCGGTATCGTTCGAAAGGGACATCCCCGGACGGGTAATGATCCCGGCTTACGCCCGCCCCGCTCACAAGAGACTGCGCGAACGGTTAGCGGAGATCGAAACCTGGAACGAGAACTCCGGGCTCAATCGACGCATCGGCGATAGCACTAAACTCGGCATCGTCGCCTCTGGGATCGCGGCCATGCACGCGTACGAGGCGGCCCCCGGCGCGAGCGTCTTGAAACTGGGAGTGACCTACCCCCTGCCGATGGGTCTGATTCGAGATTTCGTCAAAAGCGTGGACCGCTGCGTGGTCGTAGAGGAAGGCGATCCGTACCTCACCGAAGCCATCCGCGCCGAGGGCCTCGCGGTCGAAAGCAAAGCCGATCTCTATCGTTTCGGCGTGTTGCGCGTGTGCCGGATCCGGATATTGGTGGCCCAGGACACCACGCCCGTGGCTCCACCGCCCAAGGGCAAGGCCCCCCCCAGCTCTGCAAGGGCTGCCCGCACCGCAACGTCTTCACCCTTCTCTCCAAACTCGACTGCATCGTCTCCGGCGACATCGGCTGCTACACATTGGGGGTCCTGCCGCCGTTTCAGGCCATGGACACCTGCGTCTGCATGGGTGCCAGCATCGGCGTCGGCTTGGGTCTACGGCATGTCCTGCCCGAGGAGCAGGCGCGGAGAGTCGTCAGCGTCATCGGCGACAGCACCTTTGTTCACAGTGGAATCACCGGCTTGGTGGAGATGGTTTACAACACGCCCAAAACCGGCCATGTCGTGCTGATTCTCGATAATGGAACCACCGCCATGACCGGCCTCCAGGAGCATCCGGGCACCGGAAGGTCGCTCTCCCACGAGCGTTCCTCGAAGCTCTCCTTCGAAGACCTGGCCCGCTCGGTCGGCATCGAGCATGTGGACACGATCAATCCCATCAAGGAGATGGATCGGCTAGAAACCCTACTCAAAGAGCGCTTGGCCGGCTCCGAACCGGCGCTGATCGTAACCCGCCAACCCTGTATTCTGGCCATCGGCAAGATACGCCAATACGAAAAGGCCGCCGCGGAAAACGAAACCTGCCAAAGTTAACTGATGCACCTTTCTCCGATACATGGCCGCCGCCTCACGGCGATTGGACAAGCACGAGATAACAGCGAGAGATCGATACGGGAACTGTCATGAGTGATAATGCGAATGTGACCAATGTGGTCGTCGCCGGACTCGGCGGACAGGGCGTGCTCCGCGCGTCCGACATCTTAGCCGATGCGGTCTTCCGCTCCGAATGCGACATCAAGAAGAGTGAAATCCACGGAATGAGCCAGCGCGGAGGGTCGGTCACCAGTGATGTCCGATTCGGACAGAACATCTTGAGTCCCATGGTCCCCGAGGGCGAGGCGGATTTCCTGGTGGTCCTGACCCAAGATCAGATCGAAGTGAATTGCGGACAGCTCCGGGAAGGCGGTACTCTGATCGAACCCGGCTGGATCGACGAGAAAGCCTTGCCGCATCCCCGGAGTTTGAACGTTTGTTTGCTCGGTGCCCTGAGTCGGTATCTCGACATCCCCGAGCCGGACTGGCACGCGGCCGTTCGCGCCAATCTGCCGGAAAAGCTCCATGACATGAATGTCAAGGCCTTCGCCATGGGGCGGGCCGCCGCGCAAGAACGATAATCCATCATGGCGCGGCTTGCTTCCAATCCCGGAAGAAGCCGGAACGAGACCGCACGGGAAGAAGAAAGACGATGACTGAGAATGGGAATGAATGTGGAGGACGATTTGACCCGGTGAGCGCGACGGATTACCTCCCCGCACCACAACTACGCGATCTGCAGTATCGGCGTTTAATGGAGATGGTCAATCGGGCTTACAACAACGTCGAGCACTTCCAGAAGCGCATGGCGGACCGTGGCGTCACCCCGGCCGACATCCGGTCGCTCGACGACATCGCAAAGCTACCGTTCACCACCAAAGCCGATCTACGCGACACCTACCCCTATGGACTCTTCGCCAGCCCCATCGGTGAGGTCGTACGCGTCCATGCCTCCAGTGGAACCACGGGCAAACCCACCGTCGTCGCCTATACCGCCGAGGATATCCACGTCTGGACCACAGTGATGGCGCGCACCTTCGCGGCCTGCGGTTTGAGCGGCAGCGACATCATTCAAAACGCCTACGGCTACGGGTTGTTTACCGGCGGCCTGGGCGCTCACTATGGTGCGGAAGAGCTCGGCGCGACCGTCATTCCGATTTCCGGCGGGAACACCGACCGGCAGATCATGGTGATGAAAGACTTCGGCGTCACCGCCCTCTGTTGCACCCCCAGTTATTTCCTCCGCATCTTGGAACGCGCCGAGGAGATGGGAGTCGATTTCTCGGAACTCAAACTCCGCGCGGGAATCTTCGGCGCCGAGCCCTGGACCGAGCCCATGCGTCAGCACATCGAGGCCGACAGTGGCATCAAGGCCTACGATATCTATGGGCTCTCCGAGATCATCGGCCCCGGCGTGGCCAGCGAATGCTGCGAACAATCCGGGTTGCACATCTTCGAGGATCACTTCTATCCGGAGATCATCGACCCCAAAACCGAACAACCCTTACCCGACGGCGAAGAAGGCGAACTGGTCCTGACCACCCTCAGCAAGAGGGCCATGCCCATGATTCGCTACCGCACCCGGGACATCACCTGGATCGTCAAAGACCCCTGCGAGTGTGGGCGGACCATCCGGCGCATCGTACGCATCAGCCGTCGTAGCGACGATATGTTCATCATCCGCGGCGTCAATGTCTTCCCCTCCCAGGTGGAAGCCGCGCTGCTCTCCGTGGAGGGAACGCTACCTCATTACCAGATCGTTCTCACCCACGAAGAGGGCTTGGATCAGATCGGCGTCGAGGTCGAGGTGACCGAGGAGTTCTTCAGCGACGAGGTCCGGCAGATGGAGGATCTCCTCAAACGGCTCTCGCACTCGCTCGAAACCACCTTGGGCTTGCGGGTCAACGTCAAACTCGTCGAACCGCACACCATCGAGCGCAGCCAGGGCAAAGCCAAGCGCGTCTTCGATCGACGAAACAAGGAATAGACGGGCCACCGGGCGGGGAATTCACCTCCCGGGACAAGAGCGCCGTTCGGCAACAGTCGTGCGACGCACCAGAAAGGGGCGAATTATGAAACTGAAACAACTCTCTATTTTTCTTGAGAACAAGCCTGGCCAACTCGTCTTACCCTGTCGGGCGCTGGCCGATGCCGGAATCAATCTCGTGACCCTCTCCCTCGCCGACACCCAACAGTTCGGCATTCTCCGGCTGATTCTCCCCGATTGGGAGAAGGCCAAAGAGGTCCTCGAGGCCGCACGTTGCGTCGTGAAGGTCACCGATGTTGTCGCCGTCGATGTCGAGGATCGGCCCGGCGGCTTGGCCGACGTTCTCGATGTCATCGAAGCCTCGGAGACCAATGTCGAGTACATGTACGCCTTCACCAGCCGTATCGGCGAACGCGCGATTCTGATCTTCCGATTCCCCAATCCCGATGAAGCGATCCGCTTCCTCGAGGCCAAGCAGATCAAGATCGTGGGTGAAAAAGAGCTCTTCCAGGGTTGAAGCGGAAACAACCGAAAGAGAGCCGCGAGTCAATCATGAATCCGTTTGCGGTCGAAAACCGGATTTGGGACCCGAACGAAACCCTCCCCCGCGAGGAGTTGCGGCAACTACAGCTCGAGCGGTTGCGGGAGATGGTGGCGCGGGTTAACGACGCCGTTCCCTTCTACAAGGAGACCTTGGCCGAGGCGGGGATCGAGGCCGCCGATATCGAAACTCTCGATGATCTTCGGCGGTTGCCGTTCACCACCAAGGAAGACCTCAGGCAGCACTATCCCTTCGGCTTCTTGGCCGTCCCTCGCGAACGAATCGCCCGCGTCCACGGCTCCACCGGAACCACCGGCAAACCGACATTCGTGGCCTACACCCAGGAGGACCTCAAACTCTGGGCCGGGCTCTGCGCGCGGTTTCTCGTGGCCGGTGGTCTCAGACCGGAGCACACCGTCCAGATCGCGTTCGGATACGGGCTCTTCACCGGCGGATTCGGGCTCCATTACGGCGTCGAAGAGGTGGGAGCGGCCGTAGTCCCCGCCGCCGCCGGAAACACTCGCCGGCAGATTCTCCTCTTCCAGGACCTCGGCGCGGAAGTCCTCATCTGCACCCCCAGCTATGCCCTCACCATCGCCGAAGCCATCAAGACTCAAAACATCCCCCGCGAATCGATAGCCTTGCGCTACGCTCATTTTGGCGGCGAGCCGTGGACCGAGGATATGCGGGTACAGATCGAGCGCGACCTCGGGATTGTGGCCTACAACAACTATGGGCTCTCGGAGGTGATCGGCCCCGGAGTCAGCGGCGAATGTGCCGCACGCTGCGGAATGCACATCCAAGAGGATCATTTCCTGGTCGAGTGTGTCGATCCCAACACCCTGGAGCCCGTACCCATGGGCAGCCCTGGCGAGTTGGTCTTCACCGCGCTCACCAAACAGGCCATGCCCATCATCCGCTATCGCACCCGGGACATCGCCAGCCTCAACGACGTCCCCTGCCCCTGCGGGCGCACCGGCGTACGCATGAGCCGGGTCATGGGACGCACGGATGACATGCTCATTGTGCGCGGCGTCAACGTTTTCCCCTCTCAGATCGAGGAAGCCCTACTCCGGGTCGAGGGAACCGCGCCCCATTATCTGATCGAAGTGACCCGCAAGGGAGCGATGGATGAGCTCACCGTCCATGTCGAGATGAGCCCCGAGGCCTTCTCCGACGACATGCGCGAGCTTCACGCCCTACGCCGCGCGATCCAACGCGAGGTCCTCAACATCACCGGCATCCGCGTCGAGATCGATCTCGTCAAACCTCAGACCCTCGAGCGATCCGCCGGAAAAGCCCAACGCGTCGTCATCAATCGCGACGGGACCTCCCCCATCGGCTCATAGACCAATTTCTGTCAACAACAAAACACAGTCTTTTTCCCCTGGCGTCCGGCAGGACGCACGGCAATAGCCCAGGCCAAATGGGGACGACTCAGTAGTCCTGGGCGGATCCCCGACACTTTTTCGTGCCTATCGTGTATCCTTCGTGCCTTTCGTGGTTCAATAACGCAAAGAAACTCCCCGAAATTCCCGGACAAGCCGAAGATTTCGGGAGGCTGCGTGGGAGGGGACACTCCCAAAAGAAGACCTTACGGAGCGAGAACCGCAATCCCGTGGAACTTCGCAGGCCGATTGAACGTATAGACGAACGAGAGTGGTTCGAGTGAGGAAGTTCGGTGATCGAACAGTGGGTGAATCAGTGTCGGCGGGGGCAAACCGCCGCCTATGCGGAGATCGTAAAGGCGTTACGGTCTTCGTTGCTGGATTTTCTTTACCGAATGACGCGGGATCGGGGGATGGCGGAGGATCTGGGCCAGGAGGCGTTTCTACGCGCTTTCATGCGGCTGAACCGGTTCGATGAGCGAAAGGCCTCCTTTTCAACCTGGCTTTTCAGGATAGCCCGCAACCTCTGTATCGATCGATTTCGCAGGGAACGGCATCAGTGGGTCTCCCTGGATGAGGGGGGCGAATTCGAGGAGACGCGCATTCCCGGGCCCCGGACCGCTGCCGACGAGAAAAACCTTGACCGGAAAATCGCCGAGGCCGTTCAGGAACTCGAGCCGCCGCACCGCGAGGTTTTCGTCTTGAAAGAGTACCAACAGATACCGTTAGAGGAGATCGCGGCCATCGTCGACTGTCCGGTCGGCACGGTTAAATCCAGGCTACACCGCGCACGGGCCATTCTGCAGAGCCGGTTGGCCCCCGTCCTAGCCGCTCGCCAGGAGAGAAGAGCATGAACGAACTCTGTCGGCAGACTCAAGAATCGTTTGGTGAACCGGTCCTTCCCGTGGAACTGGCCCGGCATCTCTCTTCATGCGAGGCGTGTCAAACATTCTGGCGCAATGAGGAGACGCTCGACACCGTCCTCCCGGATTGGAGCACCCCCGGCTTCTCACGGGACTTCGAACTCACGGTCATGTCCCGCATCGCCGAAGAGACGGCGCGAAAGACAACACTTCTCGAATGGCTTTGGGAATCGGTCCGCGTACGGGTTTCGGTCCCGCTCCCGGTCGGGGCGGCGGCGGTAGCGGTCCTGGTTCTTTCTGTGGCCTTGAATCTATTCTTCTGGTCTCAGGCCCCGTTACAAACGAGAACGGGCGGGGAATACAGCATCCCGCAGGGCACGATCCACACGGTTGCCGGGGGCTACCAAGCCGCCAATGCCGGATCGGTCACCATCCCTCGGGAGTGGCTCGAAGCGGGCGCCTTCTTGGTCATTCCTCCCGTTGAACGGTCGGGCGAGGAACGTGCCCAACCCGCGATGACACCGCGTGTACAACTGGTGAGCGAAGAGGCTTTCGGAATCTGATTGGACTGGCCAAGATGTGCCAGAAATGCGGTAAACGAACCATGAAACGCATCGCCATCCTGTGCAGTGGAATCGTCTGGGTCACAAGCGTCGCCGCCCAAACCACGGAGGTTCCACCCCAACTCCAATCGAAAGTCGAGACCTGTCTCCAGCGTCTCGGCCGCGCCATGGAATCCAAGGATATCGACCTGTTCATGGAGTCCATCTCCAAGGACTACATGAGTGTCTTCCACGGCCCCACCGCCGAAAGCCTCAAGCGCCATTTCGAACAGCGGTTCACCAACGAGGAAGAGGTACGCTCCTCGCGAAAGATCGAGTCCATCCGGAGTGTTGGCGATTTCGTCGAAGTCCGTCTACGGCTCACGGTCGAAAGACGAAAGAACAGCGACGAGGAATGGCAAGACGTGTTCAACTCGCCGCAGGTCTATTTCCTGGCCGAAGAGGAAGGCTCACTTAGGATCCGCGCCAGCAGCCGGATCAGCGGCAAGCGCTACGAACGGATCGAGGGACAGACCTACAGTAGCGGGACCGTCGGGTTCTCACTCACCGTCCCTGAAGACTGGGTTCTCATCCCGACTCGTTCGAAGCGGCTTCGGGAAGCCGTCCAAGTCCTCTCCCCCGATGGGTCCAGCGCGGTTCTCTTCGGCTACATCGAACCGGCCTACAACCTCGATGCCGGTGAAGCCTTGCGGGCCGATGACAGCGCGCTCAAACAGCTCGCTGGAGCGAACTATCGGGCCATCGAGTCCAAGACAACCACCATAGCCGGAGTGCGGGCCTACGAGAGCCACTCGCAGTTCACCATCGAAGGAGACAGCCGGACTCGCAGACGCATGCGAATCTATCTGACCGTCGGTGGGTTGCTCTACACATTCAACTGCGACGCGGTGCCACCTCAGCGCTGGGAGGAAGTCGAACCTGGGTTCCGGGCCGTTGTCGAGTCGTTCACCTTTAACGAAACCGCGCGGACAGAGGGGCTAAAACAGGCGCGACGCGCGACCACGCATGGGCGGGTTGCGGGCAATCAATACAGCAACCAAGAAGTCGGGTGTAGTATCAAAGCCCCCGAGGGATGGCAAATCACCAAAGGCAAGGTCGGCGACGAAGCCCTCTTCACCGTGAGCGTCCGGCCACCCGAGACGGTCAGTGAAGGCAGCCTCGTCCGCTTCCGGGCCGAGGAGACAAACGGGCAGATATCCCTCCGAGAGTTTGTCCAATCCCAGATCGAGAACATTGAGAAGATCGGGAGCGATGCCGAGTCCAGCCCCATAGAACGCATCAAAGTCAGCGGACTCCGTGGAAAGAGAACCGTGCAACAGTTTTCCCTAGAGGGTCTCGGCTCGGTCAAGAGA
>CAYTDF010000171.1:0-505 GCA_964436365.1 uncultured bacterium
GGTCGATCCGCTCGACGATTTCCGGATACATATTCACATCGGGGGGCCACGACCGCGTGAAACCTTCTTCCGGCCAGGTTTGCGTGGCGCCGATCACCATCTTCGACCCGTAACGTGGATGCTCGGAGGAGTTGTCCAAAACATCCACCGGCCCATCGACGAAATCGATATCCCGGCGAGGCGCAACATTGTTCGCCACACGCCAAGCCACCTCCGCCGGATCGTGAACGTTCACGTCTTTGTCCAGCACGATGATCGTCTTCGCGAAGGCCATCTGTCCCATACCCCACAGGGCGTGGGCAACCTTCCGAGCGTGTCCGGGGTACGCCTTTTGAATCGAAACCAGCACCAGGCTATGGAAGAGTGTCTGAGGCGGCAGGTTCATATCCACCACCTCGGGCAGCACCGTCTGCAGCAGCGGCAGGAAGATCCGTTCCGTCGCCTTGCCCAGGTACGCGTCCTCCATCGGCGGCTTACCCACAATGATCGATGGGTAGATAGGGTC
>CAYTDF010000171.1:515-1648 GCA_964436365.1 uncultured bacterium
CGCGGGCCATGGTGACAGCGGTGAGATGCAGGACAGGATACGGCTCGGCCAGCGAATAATAGCCGGTGTGGTCGCCGAACGGACCCTCCATACGCGTCTCACCGGGAACCACGTAGCCCTCCAGCACGATCTCCGCATTCGCGGGGACCTCCAGATCGATCGTTCGGCACCGCACCAGGTCGATGCCTTTCCCGCGCAGGAACCCGGCGAAAAGGTACTCGTCGATTTCGGGCGGTAGCGGCGCGGTGGCCGCGTACGTCAGCGCGGGATCCCCGCCGAGAACGACCGCAACCGGAAGTCGTTCTTCACCGCGCCGAATGGCCTCTCGTTCGTGTTCGGCTCCGCCTTTGTGGATTTGCCAATGCATCCCCAGCGATCTTTCGTCGTATTTCTGCAACCGGTACATCCCCACATTGACCTTCCCCGTCCGGGGATGCCGGGAGACGACTTGCGGCAGCGTGATATACGCCCCCCCGTCTTCCGGCCAGCAGCGCATGATTGGCAGACGGTCTACGCTAGGACAATCGAGTTCGATCGTTTCCTGGCAGCGGCCTGTAGAGACGCTCTTCGGGGTATAGCGGGTCAGTTCGAGAAGCTGGGGGAGAAGTTTGATTTTCTGGCGAAGTGTGCGCGGTGGTTTGGTTTGGACGAGTTTTCGGATTCGGGTCCCGATATCGTCCAGAGACTCGACACCCAGCGCCAAGGCCATGCGGCGTTCGGAGCCATACGCGTTGATCAACAAGGGGATATCCGACCCGACGGGGCGGGTAAAGAGCAACGCCGGACCTCCGGCCTTGCTAACGCGGTCGGTGATCTCGGTGATCTCGAGGTCCGGTGAGACGGGACAATCGATCTCGACCAGTTCCCCCTCCAACCGTAACCGCTCCACAAAATGAGCCAACCGGTCGTATGCCATCCTATGCCCTCACACAACTTCGGCCGCTCACAACCTCGACCGGTGGGCGCGCTCCGGGAAACGCGGTCGCTCACTCGCTCTAGTCGGCGGGCCGAACGAAATAGATCACCCAGCGGCCGTCTTCCACACGAAGACGATACTGTTCGCGTTGTTGCTGCTCGGGGTGGTTTCCCTCGCGCACGCTCTTCACACTGACAACCTCGGCTTCGTAGCCGGA
>CAYTDF010000171.1:1690-8821 GCA_964436365.1 uncultured bacterium
TATCTTGCCCGCCCGTACTGAGGGCGTTCCGATAGGTCTGTTGTCGGCGCGTGATGTAATCTTCTCGCGGCATGGACAGAAACGACCGCGAGAAGCAATCGTATTCCGCACCGAACATCTGCCGGTTCCAGCACTCGATGTAGCGCTGGACGACTTCTTCGGGCTTATAGCCGATCACACGAGTCGTGGTCGGTGAAGCGGAATCTGGGTCGTCGTCGTCGTCATGGGACAGGTCGGGCGGTGTGCTCTCGCTATCGGGTTCTTTTCCGGTCGCCGCCGCGCCGATAGCTTCAACAGCGCTTCGATGGTTACCGCTCGTCGGCGCGCCGGAGACGTTCGCCTTACGTAGCGCGGTATCCAAGGGTTTACCGGCCCCGGTCGCGGCCTGTAGCGCACGCATCCGGTCGCCTTCTTCGGTCAGTTTATCGAGCAGGCGCTCGATTATTTCGCGCTCGGCGGACTCCAGGGAGTGCCCTCCCGTGCGCACAAGTTTCTCTATGATCCGCGCTTGCTCTACAGGAAGCAGCTTCGTCTCTGCCTGCGGAGCGTCTTCGTCGATTCGATAGCGCGGAGGTTCGTGTGAGGACTGGTTCATGGCAAATTCGCAAAGAAAATCTTATACACTCGTTCTTCAGAAAATGGCTGATAGGCAAACTGATCGGAGGGAGCCGTCAAGCCAGACGGCCTGAGGTCAAGAGCGTTTCCTTTAGGTTCCTCCCGGCCGCGCATACGCAACGCCCTCGGGGTTCGAGCGCGTGCGGCTTGCAGTCGGGTGTAATTCTCAGTGGACACTCTAAAAACCGACAGTTAACCGTTACCGAGCCAAATTCTGGAAAGTACTATAGAAGTTTATATCAATTCCAAAGCCGTTCGTCGAGAAGACCCGAAGGAGATTGCTGTTGACACCGCACGAAGCCTGACAGACCATGGTAGCGACATCTATTCAAAGGTCTTCCCACCAGTGCGCACAGTCTATCCGTGTGGGCTGTTCTTGGGGCGTACCGCTCCTTATCGGACAGACCTTCGACAAACGCGTCAGGAATAACGGACGATGGCCGTCCAACAGGACCGGAGAAACCGAGAATGAACATGGAAGGACTGGTCATACGCGAAAGCGCGGCCCAGAGTGGCGTCACCCTACGGTTGATGGGCGACATCATCATTTCGAACGCCGGTGAGCTCCAGCGGCATATCAACGCAGCGATAGATCGGGGCGTCTCCGACCTCACACTGGATCTAGCCGCCGTGGAATATATCGACAGTTTTGGCATCGGCGTCATCATTCAGACTCAGTCCAATCTCGACACCCAGCCCGACGGGCGACTGCGCGTCTTTGCCAACAAACGTCTACTCTCAGTGTTTCAGCAGAGCAACCTCGATGGTTACATCGACATTCTCCCCGCGAAGGAAGTGGAAGGGACAGAGAAAAAGGAGTAGGGCAGACTGCGGGGAGAGCGTCTCGAGAGCGCCGACCGCTCGGGGCTTTCCAATCGGAAGTCACCTCTCCGAGATACGGAAGGACTCTCTTGTCTATGCAAAACGCCCGCGCGAGGGCGGGCGTTTTGAGGGTTTCATTGGAAAAGAACTCGGGCGAGCTCTTCTGACTTCACCTATTTACCCATCAACCGCGCCAAGAGACCTTTGCTCGTCACTTCCTGAGACTCCTGCATTCTCGTACGCAACTGACCGCCCATTTTGTTGAGCGAAATCTGGCATTCGTGCCAGATGGTCCGCATTGCCGTGATACGAATCGCGGGTTCGGTCTTCAGAAGTTTGAGGGAGATCGAATCTCGAAACAGCTTCATGATGTCCCCGTAAATGTCGAAGATGCCTCCCGGCATCCGGACCATCAAATACTGGGCCCGGCGTACAATCTCCAGTTGCAACTGCAGAAACTTGTGCTCGTCGTCGTCTGTCGGGGGGTCCGCTTCCAGCCCTTCGTCGAAACGGTGGATGAACTCCTCCCACAGTTGGGAGAACTGCTGTAGACGTTGCGTCATAAATTCAAAAGAGATTTCGGTCATAGTCGCATCCAGGCGGGCCGGGTGACGAGTCCCTCCGCCCTATTCCTCGTTATTCTTCTTGTATTGGCTTCGGCAACGCGATCGACTCCACGACCACGGCCGAGTGAGCCTTTTCATTCGCTGTCGAACAAGCCGAGCGCCATACCCAGGTACGCGCCAAAGACAACCACTGCGGCCACGGAGACAATCTCCAGTATCTGTATCACAACTCTATTCCTCCGTTGCCCGGTCTCACACCACCCGACCCAATTCGAAGGCCGGTGCGCCGAAACAGGGTCCGCAAAGTCTCATATCCCGTCACCGGGCTATTGACGTTCCTGACGCGCGCTCGCTTGACGCGCGACATCCTTCACCTTGAAGATAAAGTGGAACAGATCGTTTTCAGCTCGGTTCGTCTTGAAGTTGAAGTCACCGTACAGAGCGGTCCAAAACTCTTTACGAAGAAGCGTCACCCGATTGTCCCATTTCACGTTCCATTGCGTTTCGGGGGTGCTGGCAAGGATAAACGCGATCTCCTCATTGGTCTTCAATGAGGCCTCGAGATAATCATACGCCCCTTCCATACGGCGATTCCTGTAATGAAGTTCGTATCGCGTGTTGCCAAAGTACTCAAACCCTTCCGCCGCGAGCCGCAAATTCTCTGCGGACTTGGAGATCAGGGCATGCAGTTTCGTGAGGGTATCCGGGGGCGTATCGGCGCGCACGTTCTGTTCCAACAGTTCGGCGTTCCGCCGGAAGGCCCGCGCTGTCAGTTTAGGCTGCATCGACCGATAGGCGTCTTTCACTGCGGTATCCACCGTCGTTGTCGTCGCCCGCGCCGTTGTCAGAACTTCCTTGTTCAGCGAGGCGATCCGCCCGAAATCGGACAACAGTTTCGCCATCTGATCCAGGTATATACTGACCAGGGTCTTGTACTCTTCTTCACGCTTGGCCAGATCCGAAAGTTCGACCAAATCCTGAGCGTCTTCTTCCAGTTCCATCAAGCGGTCGGCCACGCCGCGCTCGTCTTGTCCGTGGACCGCGTTGCGGGTCTGGTTGTAGTTGCCTTCCAGCTCGCGCAGCCGCGTTCGGTACAGCTTATCCGCACCGTTCTCCCGCGCCGTATCCAGAAGGCTCGATATCGCGTCCAAACGTTCCGTCGCATCCAACAGTGACCGCTCTGGCATATCGCCCAATCGCACCTGCCACGCACCCACTTGGGTCATCAACGTCGCGTACGCGGTTTCGGACTCGTCGTCACGCAGTTCGTCGATGAACGCTTCCAGCGACTCAGACTCCGTCGCCATCACGTCCGCCGAACCGCTGTCACGTTTCTCGTCCAGCAAGTCCGCCAGACGATCCGCCGCCTGATCGCGGTTCTGCCATTCCAGGTCGGAAAGATTCGTCTCCGCATTTTCCACAAGCGCCGCCGAGAGGATATAGGCCGCGTTGTAATCCTTAAGCGTCTGCGCGGTAAGCACAGGTTCGATCTCAGACGTGAGCAGGTCCAGCGCTTCCTTCTCGGACGAGTCGTCTGCGATTCCGGCAGCCTCAGCCAGCAGGGTGCGGGTGGTATTCAGGCGTGAGTCGATCGCCTCGTCCATGCTTTTCCAGGCATCGCCAGCCGCTTGGTCGGCCGCGTCGGCTTCCGAGTAGGCCTCTTCCCAGGAGCGGCCGACATGGGCGGCGCGTCCCTTCGTCACGTGGGAATTGAAGCGTACCCAGCACGCGGATGCCCGATTGGGCGTGTCATGCAATGTCAGTGCCGCCTGGGTATCGACCAGCTCCGCCAGCAACGCTGTGGAGCGCTGACGCCATGCGAACGATTCCGCGGCGGCGGCCACCGTGGCCACTTCTTTGGAGACCCGATTCGCCTCATCGTACGCTTGACGCATATGTGCGTCCCGCGCCTGGTTGAACAAGGATTCCGCCTTACGCAGGCCGTCAGGTTCGTAGATAGTCGCCTGAGCCTCACGCGCGTCGTCGATCGCCTCTCCGGCGAGAATGATCAAGTTATCGAGCGCTTCTTGAGCCGCGCGATGGGCTTCCAAGGAACGCAGGTACGCGCTCTTGCCTTGTCCGGCGTCAAGCGCTTTGCCCGTGGCCTGGTCCAAATCCAGGGCCTTACGGTACGCGTCGGGAGACTCGCTGGGCGCAGAGGCCTCACGAGCCAACGCGACCAGAGCCTTCGCCTTCGAGAGCTCGCGATTCGCACCGCTTACATAGGCTTTCATTTCGGCTTCGCCGGCTTGCGTCACAGACGCCTTTGTTTTCGAAAATGCCGTTCCAAACTTCTCGGATTCCAGCGCCGACGCCGCTTCTTCACGAGAGCGCCGCGCGGCGGCAATCGCACGCTTCGAACCGTCGTCCGTAGCCCGGGTCTCTTCCAACGCCAACTCCGCACGCCGGATCGCGCCGTCCGTCCCTCGGATGGCTTTCGCGGCCGCAGCCGACATGGCCCCACGGACCATATCGATGCTCGAGTCCGCGTCGGCGACACCGTCGCCTACCTGCTGGTACTGCCCAGCTTCCAAGGAACGCTGCAAAGCGCTGATCTTATTCTGAGCCACGCCGTAGGCTTCGCCCGCGCGTTCACGAGCGCCTTGTGCGGCCAACTGCTTCAACCGATTCTCGACGGTCGAAAGCAGAGACTTCGCCTTACCGGCTTCCGCCTCGACGGCAGCTTTCGCGGAGGCGACTTTCGCCGCGCGCGCACCTTGGTACGCGGCCGCGAAGTTCGAATCGGCCAAGGCCGTTTGCGCGTTCGAGAGCAGACCCTCGGCGTTCGCAAAAACGCTGGCGGCGTACGTCCGCGCTTCTTTCTTCACAGCCTCTTGCAGGGAAGCCTCGGCATCTTTCAACAAGGCACCCACTGCGGCGCCGAGCGCGGCGTTGGCTTCTTCGACCAGCGCGGTCGCTTCTTCCGCTCCTGAGAACGCTTGCGCCGCCTGGCCTTGGTTCTGCGCTTCGCGGGCACGGTTCAATGCGGACTGCGCGTCGGTCAAGAAGGTCCCGTAGGCCGCGACGTCGGGGGCCTGAAGTTGCAGCGCGCTTTTCACCAGCGCTCCAGCCTCTTGAACTTTAGCGTCGGAGGCCGCGATACGGGTTTCGTTCAGCAGCGTATCCAGCGAGGTAACCAGGCTGTCGCCGCCATCGATCACTTGCTGCCAGTCTTGCGCGGTATACGCGGCCTGGATCGCATCGACAGAGGTCTTCGCTGAGGCGTATGCGTCCGGCTTGTACTGTTCCGCGTCGACCGTCTGGGCTTCTTCCCACTTCGCCGTCACCGCAGCGATGGCTTCATCGGCCTTCGGCTTCAGGTGAGCCACACTCACCACAGCCGTTTTGGCCTGGATCGTCTCCAGATCGGCGATCGCCTTCGACAGGAATTCGCGGTCAACACTCTCGTTCCGCTCCGGTTTCTTAACCGAATCGTCCGTGCGCTCTTTCAGGTCGAAGACTTCCCCGCGCAGAGTCTCGAGCTCTTCCGAGGGGACCACGGCTTCGGCTTCCGCGGTCGCCAAATGCCCCTCAACGGTGTTAAGCACTTCCTCCAGACTCGTCCACAACGTCTCGATCTGGCTTCGAAGTTCCGGCAACTGGGTCAGTGCCGCATCGAAGGCAGCCATGGCGCTGTCGGCCTGGCTCACCGATCCTTCGTAGTCCTTCGCTTCTTTCGAAGACTCGGCCTGGCTGATCAGGTTCGCGGCCCGTTTATACTGACTGGGCATGTAGGTGCTCATCTGTTGAGCGTCGGCGGTCGCTCGGACAGCGATAGCCTCTTCAATCTTCTTTTCGGCCTTCTTCTTGCCACAACCACCCAAGAGGCCAAGGGCCACCACCAAAACAGTGATCCCGACAAACATCGAACGGGTACGAAAAATCATGGATAACTCCTTACAAGCCCGATAACGTTACTCTCCGATTCAGCCGGGCGCGCCTCAGACCCAAACCGCCAAATCGGCTGCGTCGGTCGTCTTATGCGCGTTGAACGGCCACCCCAGCGGAGGAGGTCGTGTTTCGTTGATTTCACGGCCGGTCGCAATCGCCCGGCAGGCTCGATGAACAGATCACGAGTCCAATGGAATCTGGTCCTCGAGCCGAGCCTGGAGATACCCCAGAGCCGCGTTCATAAATATCGTTGTCTTATGCCACCGCCCGCTGAGCTTCTTGTGGAAATCAAGGTGAATTCCACGCATCCCATCGAGTGTGACAGTATCCGCCAAATAGTCCGTAATTTGAACCCCCGAGCCATACTCATTACCGAGATACTCCAAGAGGTACTGGTGCTGACGAGCCAACTTCGATTTGAGCTGCAAAAACTCCTGCTCTTCTTTCGAGTCGACAGAATCCGTGCCGAACGTTTTCTCGATAAGATCGTCGTAGCGGTGCCAATGTTCCAAAAACTTCTTGATCGCACCGATCCGAAATTCGATCTCTTCCTGTTCTTTTTGGTTCCAGGACGCCATACGTCCTCATCCTTCCAAAACTAAAAAATCTAAACTGGGAGAATCTCCCGTATGTTAGGCGGGTCCGAAATGAGGTACCGCCTCAAACACATATCCAAACTCCGACGAGAAAACGCTCTCTGCCAGAGGAATGATGCTTTATTCTTCGACGCCGCCGCCCATCGTAGCCGCCGCGTCGTTGGCTCGGCCGATCGGGTCGAAACGGCCACCGCCACCGCCGCCCATTCCGCCGCCCATGCCCATACCACCACCCATTCCGCCGCCCATACCACCGCCACCGGCCATACCCTGCAATTCGATAGCAAACTCCATCGAAGATTCCAGGCGGGTGATATCCACGTTCTTCTTGTACTTTTCAAAATCGTAAAACTCGCCATCCGGGCGTTTGAAGCGTTGCAGCAACCGCTCTTTCATATCGTCGATCTGTCCGGTGAGATGGCTCGTAAGGAAGGCATAACGAGGCAGTTCGGTTCGGCTCAGGAGCCCCTCTTCAACCTCTTCAGGCTGAACTTCACTTTTCAGGACCGCCTGCGACGAGATCGGCTCCACCGCCATGGCGATGCCATAGAACTCCATCGGCCACTCGGAAATCTCTTTCCCGTCGCTCCCGATCTTAATCCGCTCCAGCGCCAGTTTCATGCGCTGCATATACTGAATCG
>CAYTDF010000172.1:0-8754 GCA_964436365.1 uncultured bacterium
CCGTCCTCCAGAGCGGGTGACAGAAGTTCTTCCTTCGGCGCGAACCAACGGCCCGCGTTGGCTTGGGCGCTGGGGGCTTGCTTGACCGGAGACGGATTTCGGCAAATGCTAGAGCGTCTCTCGAACGGATTGCTATCGAGTCCCCTCTTTGTTTGACGCCGCCAAGCGGAGCCTGGTATCATCTTGGCGTCTGGATCGGGGGGGGACATTATGGAGCATCTCTTAGGAGTTGTTTTCGTCAGGTGAGGCTACAGGTTATCTGGCTTCACGGGTGTTTTCGGAAAAAAACTTCGAGGTGCGCTCTTGAGAGCGTGATGGAACGATGATGGCCTCTGCCCCGGCTGATCTGCCAGAACTTCCCGATGGATTCGATGAGGAGGCCCCTGCGCCCTCACCGCCCACCACCGACCGTGGCGTTAAGCGCGCGCGTGGTGTTGACCGCTCTTTCTTTCAGCATTTCCGGCGTGGGGAGACATTGCTTGAAAGCGGGCATTACGAAGAAGCCCTCATCGAACTGAAGAAAGCGATTGTCTCTGAGCCCGCGTTCACCGATTCGTATGTCTTGATCGCCCGTGTCCACGAAGAGCTGGGAAACTACGACGACGCCATTGCACTCTACACGCAGCTTTCCAAGCAGCTCCCTTCCGATATGGATGTACTCGCTCGGCTGGCCGAAAGCTACGAGCGGGCGGGCAATACACGCAAAGCCGTCTCACTTTACAAGAAACTGATCAGAACCGCCCCGGAGGCGGTCGAGCCCCGCTGTCGTTTGGCCAAGTGTCTGATGCTGTTGGGCAAGCACTGGCGCGCCATTCGCCTGTTGAACAAGGCCTTGAAAGCCAATCCCGCCTGTTCGGAGTATCTTTATCTGCTGGGTGAGATCGGTCGGCAGCAGGGCAACCTGGAAAAAGCCCAGGACTTTTACGAGCAGTGCCTTGAGTTCTCGCCCAACCACGCCGCCGCCAAACGTGGCATCAGCTATGTGATCCGGGCCATGGATTTCTACGAGGGGGGCGCGTCGCCCAAACCTCGCGGCGAACGGGACGAGGCGTTTGACGACCTGCGGGAAGCGGTCGATAGCCTCCAATAAGGGCACCTCGACCTGGCCATCGTCCAGTTTCAGGAACTCATGCAGCGCGCACCTGTCCGGAGACAGGCGATGCAATACCTGGGGCTGGCGTATGTGCGCAAAGGGCTCTACAAGCGAGCGCGCGACCTTTTCTATGAGTTGGCCGGGGTGGGGCTAAAGCCGGACGCGCTGATCCTTTTCAATCTGGGGTTGTGCAGCAGCCGGCTCGGCGAGTACGAAGTAGCGATTCGCGCCTTCATGGAGGCGTTGGATGAGGACCCCGACTATGCCGAGGCTATGATGGAGCTTGCCTGGGCCCGGCAACTCGCCAATGACGGCCCGGGAGCCAAGAAATGTTATCTGAAAGCTCTTAAGATGGCCCCCGATCTGCCACGTCTCTACGCTCTGATGGCGCGCTTCGAGTTTGACGCCGACCGTCGCACTGCCGCGCATCAGCTACTCCAAAAGGGCTTCGGGCTCGATCCCTCCGCCCCGGACGTTCATCTGGCAAAGGGCTACATGGAGCTCCGCTCCAAGCGATTCAAAGAGGCCGTGGCGTCGTTCGAGCAATGTCTCCAGTCGCGCCCCTACGAAATCGAAGCCCACAAACTTTCGGGCGCGGCGCGTGAGGGTGCCGGAGATGTCGTCGCCGCCGTCACCAACTACCGCGAGGCGTATCGACTGAATCCTGGCGACCGGGATGTTCGCCGCAAACTCGAACAGCTCGAACGGCTACTTATCTCCGCGTAGGAATACCAGAGCGTCTCTCGGAAGTCTTCTACCGGGAGCGTGCACGAGGTTTTCCAATCGCACAGACATCTTGGAAGAACCGATACGATCCCCATGAACCTTGGAACCGTGCGCATCTCGATCGAACAGGCTCTTCGCGACGTGCAGTGCGCCAAACCGGAGGATCTGGCACTCGTTGTCGCCTATCTGGTCTGCTTCGAGCGAAAACGCCAGCAGCCGGATCGGGCTCTTCTCCAGCGTGTCGCCAAGATCACCGACCATCGCACGCCGCATGAGGAACACATCGCCCTCTATCACCGCAACGCGCAACGAACCTGGACCGAGACTCTGATCTTCGCCAAGAGATGGGCGCGGGAAGAAGTCGTGAAACTCCAGCGTGGAAACGAGAACGGCGGTCCCCGATAGGGCTCACCTCTTCGCTGTGCGGGCCTCGCTGAGGATGGCGGCCAGAATTCCACAAAACAAAAAGAACAGTCCGACAAGCTGAAGTTCTGTGAAGGTTTCGTTGAAGAGCGCCAGCGCCAACAACGACGAGCCGATGGGTTCGCCCAAAATCGCAACCGCAATCAGCGTGGCGGTTAGATGGCGAAGCGCCCAGTTCACTGCGGTATGACCGATCAGCTGCGGACCGATGGCCAATGCCACCACCCAGATGTACGAAGAGGGTGCGTAGCCCCAGAACGGCTTCCCCGAGGCGGCAGCCGCCACGGTGAGCAGCACGGCCGCCGTTCCGAAGGCAAGCCATGTGTAGGCCAGCGAGGTGATCCATGCGGCGAAGTGCGTGCCCAGGCACACACCCGAAAGGAGCGCGAGAAGCATGTCTCGTCGACACAGCCCGCGTAGTTCCGCGCCCGCACGGCTCCACGCCACGGGGGTGAGAAGGAGTACCGCGAGACCCAGCCGCCCCGACGCGATGATTAGAGAAGGGATACCTTCCGCCTGAGCCAGACGAATCAAGATGGAGGCGGTCGACATGACCGCTACGCTCGAAAAGAGAACCAGATAGGGGCGAAGGGGCGCTCGATTCATAAACCGTTCCGCTGCGTTTCGTCAAGAAATACCGTGTGGTTGTCCGACTGCAGCCTTCTCCCGCGCGGCCATGAGCCGCTTCTGTAACGTACCCGTGGCGCGCACCACCAACCGACGCGAAACGCGAGCATAGCATCTTCCTGCGCCGGAACCACGCGTACAGAGAGGTGTGAAGTACGGTCCTGCCTTGCAAAATCCACCCCGCTGGGGATCATGTAGAAGATACTTCTCGGTAACGGCGTCTGGTGTGACGGAGATTAAAAATGATTTCTATAGGACTAGTGAACGCGAGCCGCACGGCGCTGTGGGCCGGGGTTCTCTTGTCTCTACACCTGGCCTCGGTTGCTCATGCCGAAGTGTCGGACGCATTTTCGAACGAGGACTACGCCTTCATTCTCGAGACGTACGTGAATGAAGAGGGCCGGGTCGATTACAAGAAGTTGAAAGCCGACCGTTCACGACTCGATACCTATATTGCGTCGATGGGTGACCTCGACCCCAAGGTCTACGACGCGTGGTGCGAGAAAACTCGTATCGCATTCTGGGTGAATGCGTATAACGCGCGCACCCTCCAACTCATTCTCGATCACTATCCGATCAAATCGTCTTGGACCAAGTCGTTCCTCTATCCCAAGAACAGCATTCGGCAGATCGATGCGGCGTGGACCGGATTTCCATTCAAGGTGATGGGGCGGGAGAGAACACTCGATACGATCGAACACCAAATCCTACGCCGTGAGTTCAAAGAGCCGAGAATCCACGTGGCCCTGGTCTGTGCCGCCAACGGTTGCCCTTTCTTACGAACCGAGCCTTACGAACCCGAGCGGCTCGACGGGCAACTCGACGAGCAGGCGAGGACCTTCTTGAAACGGCGGCATAACTTCCGTATCGACACCGGTCGAGAACGCATCGGTCTCTCTTCCATCTTCAAATGGTTTGGCGCCGATTTCGTCAAACCCGACGCGACAGGCGATACGTTTCAGGAGTACAATGCCCAGGACCGTGCGGTCTTATTGTTTATTTCTACGTATGTCGATGACGATACGAAGCGACAATTGGAAACACTGGGATTCTCGATCGACTATTTAGACTACGACTGGGAACTGAACGAGCGATGATGGCACGAGGAATGACGCCGTGGAAACAAAGCCTGAAGTGATGGAGACTCCCTCTTCTTCTCCCGCCAAGCGTGGAGGCCTATGGCGCGCCGTTCTGTTGCTGGGGGTTGTTCTCTTGGTGATGGGGCTGGCCTGGTATTTCGAGGTCGGCCGGGTGATTCGGGGGCTGGACAAGTGGATCGATTCACTCGGAGCCTGGGGACCTTTGGCCTTCATCGGAATCTACGCGGGCGGCACTGTCGCCGCTCTGCCGGGGTCCGTTTTGACATTGGCGGCGGGCGCGCTCTTTGGCCCGGTGGCGGGTGTGATTTATGTCAGCGTGGCTTCGACCTTGGGCGCTTCGCTCTGTTTCTTGATCGCTCGCTATTTCGCACGTGACGCGGCCGTGGCAGCGCTGGAAGGCAATGAGAGATTTCAGCGCCTCGACCGGCTCACGGCCGAGCATGGCTACATTATTGTCGCCCTGACGCGTCTCGTCCCCATCTTTCCGTTCAATCTTCTTAACTACGGTTTCGGCTTGACCCGCGTCTCCTTTGGCGCGTACGTTTTCTGGTCCTGGCTCTGCATGTTGCCGGCGACCTTTGTTTTTGTCGCGGGCATCGCGGCGATAAAAGAGGCCGTCGCCGAGGGCCGGATACCTTGGGCGCTCGCCGGAGCGGTTGCAATCACAGTCGTGATACTGACATTGATCGTGCGTAAAGCCCGGAGTGTGTTGAGCGGCAAAGAAGCGGAACCGGACGGTATGCAACCGGTATCTACGGAAAACCCAGTATAGGACGCGCCAAGTCATGAGTAGTCTGCCCAAAATCTTGCCTGACGACCCGCACAACCAGTCTCTTATTTCTTACGTGCATCCGCCGGAATGGAAGAATCCCGAACCCGCATCACGGTACAACGTGGTCGTGATCGGCGCGGGCGCGGCGGGGTTGGTGACCTCGGCGGGGACCGCGGGACTTGGTGGGAAAGTTGCGCTGATGGAGCGGAATTTACTGGGCGGCGATTGCCTGAATGTCGGTTGTGTGCCCTCGAAATGTCTGATCCGTTCCTCGCGGGCGGTGGCCGATATTCGATGGGCGGGGGAGTACGGAATCAATGTTTCCGGAGAGCCCGAAATCGACTTTGGTGCAGTAATGGAGCGGATGAGACGCTTGCGGAGCCGGATCGCGCCCAACGATTCCGCCGAGCGGTTTAAGGGATTGGGCGTAGACGTCTTCTTCGGTCAGGCCGCGTTTACCGGAGCCGACACGGTGGAGGTAGATGGCCTGCAACTCTGTTTCAAAAAGGCCGTCATCGCAACCGGCGCACGCGCCGCGATTCCCCCGATCGAAGGGCTGGCCGAGGCCGGTGCGCTCACCAACGAGACCGTCTTTTCACTAACCGAGCGCCCCAAACGTCTGGCGGTGATCGGGGCGGGACCCATCGGATGCGAGTTGGCACAGGCCTTCCGGCGTTTGGGGTCCGAGGTGGTCCTGTTTCACGACAGCGCGCATATTTTGAACCGCGAAGACGCCGACGCCGCGGAGATCGTCCAACGAACGCTGGTACGCGAGGGGATTCAGCTGGTTCTGAACTGCAACATTCAGCGGGTGTCGGTTGCGGAAGGTGGCAAGGTGTTGCATACCGAAGCCGATGGTGAGACCGCCGAGACCGTTGTGGATGAGATTCTTGTCGGTGCGGGTCGGCAGCCCAATGTCGAGGGCCTCGGTCTGGATCGAGTCGGAGTGGAGTTCGACGAGCGCCGCGGTGTTCACGTCAACGACTTCTTGCAGACCACAAATCCACGTATTTATGCGGCCGGGGATATCTGTATGGATTTCAAGTTTACTCACACCGCCGATGCGACCGCGCGGATCGTGATTCAGAACGCGCTCTTCGGTGGGCGCAAGAAACATTGCGACCTAACCGTCCCTTGGTGCACGTATACCGATCCCGAGATTGCCCATGTCGGTCTCTACGAACGGGACGCCCAGGAGCGCGGTGTGGAACTCGATACGTATACACGCGAACTCTCGGATGTCGATCGGGCGATCTGTGAAGGTGATGATGACGGTTTCGTACGTATTCACGTACGTAAGGGGAGTGACAAGATTCTCGGTGCGACCATCGTGGCGCGGCACGCGGGGGAGATGATCGGCGAGATCACGGTGGCCATGGCCGCCGGGCTCGGGCTTGGAAAGCTGGCCGGTGTGATCCACCCCTATCCGACGCAAGCCGAAGCCATTCGCCAGACCGGGGATGCCTACAACCGCACCCGGCTCTCTCCGTTTGTGAAGAAACTCTTCTCCAAATGGTTGGCCTGGAGGCGCTAGAGGGTCTCGTGCGGAACTACGGACTGCCGCCCCGGCATCGGTTTTGGGTGGCAAGCGGCGGCGTCCGGCGCGACCGTTGACATCCCCAATCAGTTAGCGCAAAATCCCAGTGTCTTTCGAATCGCGATTTTTTGTCGTGTGCTCTTTGAGAGACTGACAACTTAGAATTTCTGGTGGTTTCCAGCACGTGTGAATGATAAGGCGTGTCTGGATGAAAAGGGAAGTCCGGTAAAAAGCCGGCGCGGACCCGCCACTGTGATCGGTCATGCCTCGCTAAGCGCGAGCACCCACTGTACCGCCCAGCCATGGATGGCGGCGGAACGGGAAGGGGGCGAGGATAGCGGCCGAGAGCCAGGAGACCTGCCACCAGAGCCACTTATCAACGTCTTCGGGTGACGAGACGGCGATGGGGATCTGGTTACTCTTTTCCTCATGAACCCCCGGCCCCGAGCGTGCCGGGTATTTTTTTGCCCGCATCGCTCGTCCGGTTTCACACCGCCTTCTTTCCATTACCGCTCCCGCTGACGTTTCACGCGTGCCGGGTTTTCCAGGGCGTCGGACTCTTTGGAACCCGGAACTTCCGGTCTCGGATCGGAAGCGAGGAGCATGACATCATGACAGGTTTTCACCCCGAGATGCTTCTGGTCTGTCGACTACTCGAAGAAGTGGAAGAGACTGCGGAACGAATTCTGCAAAACCCCGCGGAACAAACGGAGGCGGAGGAGAAACTCCAGTTGACTCTGGATCAATTCCAGAGCGTTTCCGAGCTGTTTGGAAGAGCGACTTCGTCTTCTTCCATCGCAGCCGTTTGGAACTGACCCGGTGTTTGGCGGGCGAGCCGCTAACGTAAATGAGATCAAATATGTACGGAGAAGAAAATGAAGAAGCAAGTAACTGGAATTTTGTGTATTGGCCTGCTCTTGTCGGCCTCATTCGCCGCGCGTGCCGAGGTGATCTTCGAAGAGGATTTCTCGACCGCGTCCGGTTGGATGTACACCAGCGCCGATCCGCGCGTCGTGGGTCCGGCCGAGCCTCCGCTTGTGGAATGGAATCCCGGCGCGGAGAATCTCTCTGTGGCCTGGGACGCATCGAACCCGACGAGTTTTTACCAGAAGCCGCTTGGCGTGAATCTGACCGAGCGGGACGATATTACCATTCGGTTCCAACTTGAGTTTTCGGAGTCTCTCGTCTCCAACGACGTGTTCTGGCAGATTGGGATCGGCTTACGGAACGGCGCGGATACTGAGTTCGATCGGACCGGCGGCCCCTGGCCTCCGGGTGACAAGGCGCGGAATCTGTTTGAATTCGGCTATTTTCCGCAGATCTCCGAATACGGCGGGCCGTGGCTTCAGCCCACGATCTGCACGCATGACGGGCAGATTCGAGCCAACTTCGCCAGCCCGGCGCGAGCGCTGGAAGTAGGAAAAAACTACGCAATCCAACTCACGTATTCGCACGGTACCCGCACCATGCTCATGACCATGAGCGTGGCTGGCGAGTCGGCGATTGTCGATTCGCAAGAAGCCGTTCTCAGTGAAGGCGATGCGTTCACCTTGAATACGTTCGGTATCTTCGTCTATGGCGATGTCGAGGATGCCTCCCCTGGGACCGACCGCATTGTCGGGATTGTGGACGACATCGTTGTCGAACTGGAAAAGTCCGCTGTGGACTGTTTCTCGCTCTATCGCTAGAGCGTTTCTAGATTTGGGATTTTGCCGATGAGCCGTGATGGATTTACGTTGATCGAACTGCTGATCGTTGTCGCCATCATCGGGATTCTTGCGGCCATCGCGGTCCCGCGTTACGCCGCCATGCGCGACCGTGCCGAGACCGCGCAGTGCCAGGGGAATTTGCACGCTGTCTTCGTCGCTTTGACCGCTTACAAAGCCGATTGGAATCGGTATCCGGTGGCGGACGGTACCGCCGGGGATACGCCCTCGCCCGGTACGACCACCATGGGGCAGGGACCTGCCGCTAACGGCTCTTGGGATGGTGTCCCCCTGATTTTACGCGCGTTGAATTACCTGAATCAGACCGACGCCTTCTCTTGTCCGGTGATGCGGCGTGTTATGGCTGAACGCGCGATCTACTTCCGCTATGCGTACAACGCATCCGCGACCGACACGGGGGGCCATGGAATTGGAAGCGGCAGTCTCGAGGGCGGCATCGGTAGCCTTTGGGTTGCGCGCTGCGTTTTTCTCGATCCCGCGGACACGTTCAGTCCACGCCAACGTTATCCCAGCCCGCACGACGACCGCAGCAAGGAAAATGTCCTCTATGTGGACGGCACAGTTGGACTGCAGGAGGTGAAACCCTTCTCGTTCTAGGAGTCTGTTGGGGTGTCTGTGCCCCTTGTACCGTAATTCCCGGTTTAGCCGCCGCTAGAGCGTTTCTCGAAAGTTTTGTCCTTTTGAGTGATGGGGGAGTGTAGATCTTTAGTTGGTTTCATGCTTATCTATTGCCCATGGTCCAACGCCTA
>CAYTDF010000173.1:0-8738 GCA_964436365.1 uncultured bacterium
AGTCACGCCTCCCTTCAACCGCTTTTTGACATCCGGGCGGTTAAGCAAGACGTTGGTCTTTGAAGGCACAGCCTCCGCGACCAGGAAACAATCTGAACACATGAGATATTGAAGACGAACCGACTCGGCGGCACACCACCGGCAGTGCCCAAAACTACGGGCAGGAATGATCTCCGGCTCACTACTGCGCCCGCCGCCGCCGACGGAATAACAAACACCGAGTATCCTCATGGAAACTCTCCGATTCTTCCCCACCCCGGGCCGACCGTCGGGCGACCCCATGCCCCTGTAAAATCATGTTACATCTTCTGCGAGACGGTTGCTAGCGAAGATGAGGCTTTTCCTGGATATAACACAGAAATGACCGAGTGAACACAGAATCGATCCGAGGGCTATTCCGTACCGGACTCGTCCGATTTCGGCCTCCCAAGCCCCCATGTCACCCCATCGATCGGCAAGCCTCGCCGGTCCGTGATCTCAGCGTAGAACCCCCAAAGCCCTGTGCTCTGTGTGATCTTGAGCAGAATGGCATTGCGCCCGCTTCGTAAATCCAAAGGAACACTGAGTTCGCCCACGCGGATCCCGTCACGGCGCTCGTGAGCGTAGATTTCACGCCCGTTGACAAAGACTTTGATCCCATCGTCAACTCCAAGATGCAGAGTTGCCGCAGCGAGAACCCGAGGCGAGTAGATATACGCATAGGCATACGCCAGTACCCCCTCGTTCGGGGTCAGAAATCCCGCCAGGTCGACAAATCCGTCGCGGCTGCGGTAGGGCAGCCAAGACTTACCCTGGACCTCCTGCTCTACCTTGACAGCTCCCTCGGGGTCGTGAAACGTGCGGAAACCGGTCCCGCCGACATTGGGAAATGGCCCAAGAACATACCAATCACGAGCAAACCCAGAGCCCAAAGCGAATGATTCCGTGAGATGGAAGTAGCGTCCCGACCGCTCATCGGAGCGTTCGTCCGCCAAAGCCCGCCAGTGGGCGCTGACGTCGACCGTGAAAGTCTGGCGGCCGCTGTTGGCCGGTCCGTCCGGCTGGACAATGAAGTCCCGGGTCCAAATCGTCCCCGGAATGCCGTTGTGCGCCAGCTGCAGCGTTCCATCGGCCTGTGCCGACCATCCCTGTGGGAACTGCAGATCCACACGTCCTTCGACAGCCGCCGAAGCGTGCGTCAGCACAGAGACACGCACCCGGGCTTCGCCGCCTCGCCATGTATCGTCACCTTGGACCTCAACGGTGAGTTCGACGGGGAGAACGGCCCCCAACGTCATTGCCGAAAGATGAGGGTCCAGCGTCAACCGGTCCGCGTCCCTCCGTAGACCCTCGACGGCCGATTCGAGGCTGGCCTGGGCCTTCCGAAAATCGCTCGCGCTCCAGGTATCCGGGGCCGTCTCCAGCCCGGCTGTCTCCAATTCCTGGGAGAGCAAGAAGCGTAGCCCCCGGCAACGGAGGTCTTGTTCGAGCAGTTCGTCGAGATCGCCACGCAGCTGCACCACACGTTTGGCGATCGCCTTTTCCATCGGGAACTCGCCGAGCCGCGTCAGCAATCGGTACAAAGCGATCGAGGAACGCCGCCATCGCTCTCCCTCCTCGTCGGAGAGCGGAGATGCAGGCAGATCGACAGCCACACTCATCTCTTCGACGACCGCAATGGGGGCGTCTCCATCATCGGAAGCCAAGTGCCACACTTCACCGGATGTGCCTGCAAACCGGAGACGTACGGGCTGTGGGGTATCGAGTAGGTTAGACAAATGAAATCCAAACCGGTCGGCGCCCAGACCTCTGAGCGATTCTTTCCGAACAGCGGCTCCCCGCAGTTCAGCCGTTCGGCGCTCGCAATCCACCAACAGATAGGGCCCCAGGTCGGGAACGAGCGTCATCTGAAACTCATCGCCCTCGCGAAGCCGAAACCCATCAGGGAAAAGGCAGAGAGCGAGGCCGGGTTCGACGGTAGTTATCCCCGCTTGGCCGCGCGATGTCTCGACGACCAGGTCCACCGCATCGGAGGCGACCCATTCCGGTAGTTCCCAACCCAAACGCTCCAACTCAAACGGTTCGTCTCCGAAAAGCCGGATGACCCTTAATGCCGCCCATCGGCTTGTGCCGAGTTCTCCTTTTCGGACGCGCAACTCAAACCAGCCACGCGGGGTGAAGAGCGGGTATGTCATTTCACTTCGGTCCAACAGGTTCGGGGCAATGCAGATTTCGCCCTGGGTTAGATCGAGCGAGAATCCCGCCAGAGCGGCGGGAATCGTCGCCATCACCAAACTTTCGGAGGCACGGATCGATCGAGTTTCCTCAAGATCGACGGTGCAGCGCCGTGGAGCGCCCCACACCCCCAGCGGTGTACGCTCGGCCGATTCGGCCAGGCGATGCAAGAGGCTGTATCCATCTTGCTCGTAGCCACCACGGATCAGGGGCACGGCCAGTCCGGCCATCTGGTGGTACGGCCAAACATCACTGGTTCGCTCCCCTTCCCCCCCCGGAGTCACAACCAACGGCGGGACAGCGATCTCCCCCTCGGAAACGGCGGAGAGCGTCCTCAGAATGCGACGGCGGATTTCCGTTGACAGAATCGGTTTCATCCTCGAGGAACTGCCCAACCACTGCCGCAGAAGCTGCGTGGTCAGAATCAACTTGCGGGCATCGTCGGCAGGTCTTCGAGGATCGTACGCCAAGCCGAGATAGTCGCCATTCCACAAGACCGCGAGCAGAGACCGCTCGACCCGCCATCGGAGTTTCTTGAGGTCGGAAAGAACCAGGTGATCGTTGCTCCACTCGGCCATTTCCGTGGCGGCTCGCAACGCCGCCAACCAAAGGTCGACCGATGCGGCCGAGATATTTGGAGGAGTCGTCTCCTCGTAAAGCGCGCTCCCGGAGGGTATCCCATCCGCGTTGGTGTCCTGCTCTTGGCACCAACGAATCGCAGCCCGGGTTCCGTCGTAGGAATCCCGTAACACTTCACGGTCCCCCGTGGCGGCGACATGGCGGTGGAGCTGAATTACAAATGCGGAACCGTTTTCCGCGCTCCCGGAAAGCCCGCCGGGAACATCCGCCGCGCCGATGGCTTCGCGAAGATCTCCGGTCAGACAAGGCACTTGGCCTGTCGAGAACTGGAGGTTTCGAGTCGCCCGAAGTTCCTTCGCGTCGAGTTCGGGGAAGAACATCAACAATCCGGGCTGGTAAAACAGCCGGGAGAGGAGCGATCCCAGGCCCGTCCCTTCAGCCGACTCCAGCATGGCAAAAGCACCGTGCCGCTCGTAAATGGTGTTGGTAACAAAGACTTGCAGACTGTTGCAGAAGGCGTCTTTCAACCAGGCGGGGAGCGTGGAATCATCCAACAACCGCTGCCACGCCCTCGTCTCCTCCCAACGCCAATCAAACTGCGAAAACTGGCGAAGAGCGGTCGCCCATGCGTCGTCGGTGCGGGTCACATAGTCGGTACCCAAGTCGCCTTGCCGCGTCACAAGGTGGGGCATGTGCCAAGTAAGAACGAAACGGAGTTGGCGCGTCGCTCCCGGTTTGAGTTGGAAGGTGACCGCCAACGCAGAATCGGACTCCGCACGAGAGCTGGCGGGCGTGGCGACAGCCAGCGTCTCCCACGGCCGTAAGCGTCCGTCATCGTCGAGATCGCTCCAGAGCATTTCCGGACGATCCGGATCGAAGCCCAGTAGCCCCGTGACAATGTCGCCCTTCTCCGTCTCGACCGCGAGGAGGTGTTCGCCGATAGCGTTCAACCTCCGGCCGCTGGGCGGATGCCGTGTGGTATCGAAACGTAGCGCGTAGCGCCGACCCTCTTGCTCGATTCGCACCTGGTTGCCTATCCGCACCCCGAGGGCCGGATCGACCAGAGATGAGGCGTCGTCCAAATCCGCGGTCGGACCCTCATCGTGGGCCTCGGCGATCCCCAATCCGATGATATGTTCCCAGCTTCCGGCTAGGGTGACGGTGCGCGGTGTTTCGGCAGTGTTCGTGACGTCGAAAACAAAGGCGGCCAGCGGAGCGGATGTCGGTTCTAAATCGTGGGGGACAAACGGAGTCCACGCTCGGAGACGAATGTCCACAGGAAGAGCCGTATCGCTGAAAGCGAGTCCCGCCTGAGGAAACCGGCCACGAAAACGAAGTGTCTGCACCGCTCGTTCCGAGTCGGCCACGCCCCGCCCCGGGCCATTCTTGCCCCGTAAGGCACGGCCGATCACGCGCTTGCCGTCGGAAACAGCCACGGCCCACGCCAGCCCCTGGGAATCCGTCACCGGACGATCCCAGTTGTTGGTGACGACCAATCGGCCGGTCGTTCCATTATCCAACAACTCGATGTAACCGGCACCCAATCCGCCGAGCGGAAGACCTGTTTCCAGGATTGGAGCGTCTCCGCCGCCATGGGCGAAGTCGACCGGCCCGGCCCAGGCTCCCGTGCCGAACAGGAGGCATAGGACGACGATGAGAGACAGTCTTGCCGCCAGACGGTTCACCGCCAGTTCCACACGTGCGCTGAGATATGCTTTTGAGAATTCCATATTGAAGGTCCGGCAAGAAGAGTAGCGCTGAGGCGGCGGCTCGTCAGAGAGGTGTGTCACGTTACGAACTCGTCGACCCAATAGCGAGGGTTGAGTTCCTCTCCGGTGGCCCGCCGTAACGTCTCCTGCCAATCGTGACGAGCCCCACTGGCAAAGAGAGTATCGAGGAAGAAGTCGCCCGTCTCGGTCGAGCAGACGGGAATGGCGTCACCCACCCTCTTCTTGAGATGATAGAAGAGTTGCGAGGCGCAAAGTCCGCCGAGGAAATAGTTCTGGTAATAGACCGGCTCCGTAACCAGGTGAATCTTCGAAGCCCAGTCCGGTGCGTCCCGATTCTCCGGCGGGGTTAGCCCCTGAGTCTGTTGGACGATTTGCCACCACAACCCGTTCAGGTCCTGCCCGGGGTCCGCATAAAGCGCCCGTTCAAAGCGCACCATCACAGTGAACCAACGGGCGGAAACAAGCTGTTGATGGCGCGAGTGCAGTCTGGCTTCGGCAGCTTTCCGCTGTGCGTCCAAGGGCTCCAATTCGCCGAATTCCCGGAGCCAATCCTCATCGAGCACGAGCCTTTCGAGCAACATGGCCAGGGCTTCCGTGGTCAAGACATGAGCCGGTTCACGAAGCAACCAGGGCAGTTCGAGATTGATGTAGGTATCGTGGATCGCGTGCCCAAACTCATGAAGCAACGTCTCCATCCAACGCGTGTTCGAGTCGAGATTGCAGAGAATGCGTACGTCGCTGGGGAGATCGATACCGATGCAGAAAGCGTGCTGGCACTTCCCTTCACGTTCGTAGAGGTCGCTCCGTTCGAGGATCGAGTCGATCGGGAGACCGATGTTGCTGTAGAAGGCGCTGGCCAACGCTACGATGTCGCGTCCCCGGAAGATTGCGTCGAAATCGACAGTTTCCGTCTTGGGCACTTCCTGAAAGAATGGATCGCCATAGTGCCAGGGACGTAGAGCGCTCGCGCTCATGCCGAAGCGGTCCCCAAAACGCCGGTCCAGGTCGCATTTGAAGTTCGCGTACGCGTGGTCGATCGCTCCGTTCACCCAACGCACGCAATCCGACAGTTTGTCGAGGCTGAGTTCCTGCAGCTGCAAGCCCATTTGGTAGTAATCTGGATAGCCGAGGCTGCGGGCGGTTTGGTTTCGTAGACGGACGAGCTCGAGCAGCGGTTGAGCCACAGCGGCACCGACTTGTTTGCTGGCTTCCCACGCGGTCCGGCAACGCTCCGCGTCCGAGCTCTCCTTCAGCACTTGCTTGAGGGTGTTGTCACTGACCCGTTCGCCGTCAAACTCGGCCCGGAACGTGTTGAAGGTGCGCTCGATGTCGCTTTCACGGCGACTGAGATCCTCCAGAACCGATGCCTCGAGTTGGTTGGGAGCGTAAGCGTTGCGCATAAGCAACAGCTGCCGCTTGACCGAACCGTTGAGACCGTCGATCTCCAGCGCACGCTGAATCGCACGAAACTCATCCCGCCGGGCGAGAACTCTGCGTATCGCGAGTTCCAACTCTGCACTCTTCCGGTAGTCGGTTTCGGAACCCGTCAGACTGGCTCGCCAAAAAGCCGACGCAGCCTCTCGCCGGAGTGGGCGAACTTCGGCCACATGGCGATCGATCAGCTCTTGCGGGTTTGGCATGAAGATATCTCCAACCGGCCGGTAGCCGACGCGTCTCCGATCATCGACGGACCTGCGGGAAATGATCGTACGCAAGTTGTCCGTACGGTAGAAGCTTGCCTGCACGTTCTAGATCGCGACGAGTCGGCCTCAGAACAGAAGCCAAAGCGTTTCGCGTGGAGCGTTTTCCAATGGAGGCGATTCTCGTGCGGGGCTCTAGATTACGGGGATGAGGGCGTCTTCGATTTCTTGAGTTTGTGCCAATGGAGAAGCCGGGCGCGAATCTCGGCTTCGTAGCCGCGCTCGGTGGGCCGGTAGAATTTTGTGCCCTTCAGTTCGGGAGGAAGGTCTTCTTGAACGACAACGGCTTCGCCGTCGTCATGGGCGTACTGATACCCTTTCCCATAGCCGAGGTCTTTCATGAGATGGGTGGGGGCGTTGCGGATGTGCATGGGCACGGGCAGCGAGCCGGTCTTCTCGATGCTCTCCTTGACCGCACTCACCGCGACATAGGCGGCATTGCTTTTGGGTGCGCAGGCAAGAAACAGACAAATCTCCACCAACGCCAACTCCCCCTCCGGAGACCCGAGACGCCGAAAGGCCTCATCGCCAGCAATCGCGAGTGGCAACGCCTGGGGCTCGGCCAATCCGACATCCTCGGACGCGAAGCGAATCAAACGCCGCGAGACATAGCGTGGATCCTCCCCGGCTTCGAGCATCCTTATCAACCAGTAGACAGAGGCCTGCGGCTGAGAATCGCGCAGACTTTTGTGGAGAGCCGAGATAAGATTGAAGTGTTCTTCGCCCCCCTTATCGTAGTGGAGACTCCGGGCGGAAAGGACCTGCTCCGCAATATCGAGCGTGATGCTCCGCTCTTCAGGGGGGAGATCGCCGACGTGCTGCGCGAGACGCTCCAGCTGATTGAGCGCGGTACGCGCGTCGTGGTCGGCACGGGCCGCGATAAGGTCGAAGACCTGATCATCAACGCGTAGGTTCTCCTCGCTCTGGAGTCCGGCGGCCCCGCGTTCGAGGACTTCGCGGATATGCTCGGGGGACAATCCCTTCAAGACGAAAACCGTGACCCGCGAGAGCAACGCGGAGATCACCTCAAAAGAAGGATTCTCGGTTGTCGCCCCGATCAGGGTGATCAATCCGGACTCGACGTGCGGCAAGAGAGCGTCTTGCTGAACCTTGCTCCAGCGGTGGATTTCATCGATGAACAGCAGGGTGCGCGAACCACTTTGGAGCGCCTCGCGAGCGGATTTCAGAACGACGCGGAGATCGGCTTTGCCGGCGTCGGTCGCCGAAAGAGTCGCGAAACGCGCCTCGGTTGCGGCGGCGACGATCCGGGCCAGAGTCGTCTTGCCACTGCCCGGCGGTCCCCACAGAATCATCGAGGGAACGCGATCGCTTTCGATCGCCTTGCGTAGAGGCCGTCCCGGTCCCAGAAGGTCGTCCTGGCCGAGCACTTCATCCAAGCAAGTGGGACGCACACGCTCGGCCAGCGGGGCTTGAGACAATTCAGGAGAGGCCTCCCCCCCAGAAGAAGTCCCCCACAACCGATCTTGACGAATTTCACTCATGCTCGCCTGCACCAAACGGCAACGCCGTACGACACCGTATTCTCGATTCTACCTCGAGCTCGATTACATCAGGTCAAGGAAATCTTGTAGAGGCCCCTCAGGATCGAAGCGGAACAGTCGTTCGTTTTCGATGGGGACCGCAGCGTCGATCAACGCCCACTCGTTGACGCGCCGGGGCCGGATCGGCTGGATGGCGCTGAAAGCATTGCTGTTCTCAATGCTAGGTTTGTGCTTAGACTCCAGCGACACACACCCGGAAAGGCCGAGCGCAAGCCCAGCCAGAATGAGACCGTAAACGGTCGGTACACAAAAACGCCTGTATCTTGTCATCATCGGAATCACTCTCGTTTCGCAAGAAGCCTAGCAACGAGTATTCCACCGGGCCAGGCGTTTTCCCCGTTCAGCGCCTCCGGGATGCGTATGAGAAACGCAAAGGCGAAGATGCAATGGGGGTATCATCAAGAGTTGTGTCCGAGTTGGAGAACGCTGAGGGGTCCGGCCCTCGCGGACGATGAAGGAACCTTGCTCCCACTCAGAAAAAGGGTTTTCCAAGAGTTGCATTCTTGTGATACACTCTGCAATAGTAACTGTAAATTTGGATATTGATATTGCGTTGTTCCGTTTCCATCTGTCAAGAGAAAGAGCATTGAGCCCTCCAGACCAGAATAACGTCGATTCGTTCAAGCGACTGCGTGACGAACTTTCTCAGGTCGTCGCCAAAGAGAAGGCCAAGACACTCGGGGCTTCGAAGGAAGACGTCGTCCAAACAACACGCGGCGGCAAAGCTGTGTGGACAACGAAGCAGGCACTGGCCGCATCCCTTGACCAGCGACGGGCCACAGTGTAGAAGCAGGCCGCCATCCAGCGCGCGTTGCGCGGGGGTGAGAACAGCCTTTGGGGCGACATCGCCCATTGCCTGGAGACGATCGATTGCTATTCCCAGCAACTCGTGGAGCTGGAGGCGATGGAGATCATGGAGCGGACCGACTCCCGCAACACATGCAACACCGTCA
>CAYTDF010000174.1:0-8738 GCA_964436365.1 uncultured bacterium
CCGTGACCGTCTCGGTGGGGGTGTCTGTCGGTGTGGGGGGCTCTGTATCCGTCGGGGCCGCCGTGACTGTTTCAGTGGGTGTGTCTGTCGGCGTGGGGGTGTTCGTATCCGTTGGGGTGGGAAACGACTGTCTCCAGGACTGTGCGACGTAGAGAATATCCAGGTAGTCGGTCTGACCGTCGCCGGTAATATCCCCCCCCGCCCCTGCATGCCAGTTGTCGGCAATTGTATGCAGGAGGGCCGCATCGACTGTCTGTGCCGTGGCAAGCGGTGTGGCCAGCGGTAGCCATAGGGCAATCGCTGCAAGCGACATGTAGTTTTTCCAGTTTCTCATACGACTCCGCCCTTTAGAGCATCTCTCGAAAGTTTCTTCCCATAGCGCGCACGAAGTGCCCCCGATGGCTGACTTACAGTGACTGGGCGCTCAGCGTTTTCCAATCGGAAACTACTTTTGGAAGATACTTAGAGCGTCTCCACTGCACAAACAAGTCTCGATTTTCCTCACACAATTGGAACGAGACAAGGGGGCATGGTAGAGGCCCACTGTGGAATATGTTAACGCACAGTGAACGGTACGTATACCGGTCGCGACTCCAGAGGCGTAACACGAGATACTATAGCGAGCCATGGCCGTTTCATCTACAAAACGCCCATCAACGCCCGCTCCGCAGTCTCTACGGAGAGATCGAATCGGCCAAAAGAAAAGCCGCCCGTCTTACGGCGGGCGGCTCGGGGCGCGTCATGCGTTTAACAACCGTCCAAAGCGGTGCAGCGGACGGCTGAGTGGATCAGGGTCTACGATCGCGGCGCATGCGGTTTTTCTTAAGGCGCTTGAGAGCCTTGAGATGCTTCTTGCGCTTGCGCACGCTGGGCTTCTCGTAGTACGCGTTCTTGCGAATGTCTTGAGGGATACTCTCCTTGATACATTTCCGCTTGAAGCGTTTTAGTGCGGTCTGGATGTCTTCATCCTCGCGCAGGTCAACAGATACCACCACGTTTATCACAACCTTTTCAAAGAATATGCGCGTTACGTCAACCGTCTCTTAACCGATACGATGCCGTGCACGATTACGAGGAGGGCTGAACCCCATAGCGCCCACTTGGGGCTCTTCCTCCGTCACCTCACACAGTATCCCCACACGCCCGGATGGTCGGGGTGCCACGGAGAAAACGGCTCACTCACGCTGAAAGCAACCTATCTCACGCACGCTGGGTTGTCAAATGACCGCCCCGAAAGCAGGGCCCGGCAGTCCCTCGCTCTATGTATGGCCTACACTTGTGGGAGAGGTCCGGGGCTAGAGGGGCGCTAGCAAGGATGGGGGTCGACGCTTCACTGATAGCGCGGGCTGCTCTATTGTTGTGGCAACGGCGCGTGGTAAGGCGCAGGGGGATTTCCCCGTGAGAATGAACGAAGTCGAGGTGTTGTAGAATGTTTACAGGTTCAGGGGTTGCACTGATTACACCGTTCACAGCCGATGGCGGCGCGGTCGACATTCCGGCGTTACACAAACTGCTGGATTACCAGGTCGCCAATGGGACTCAGGCGCTCATTCTTTGCGGCACGACCGGCGAGTCGGCCACCATGTCGCACGAGGAGCAAAGGGAAGTCATTCGGACCGGCGTCGAGTACCTGAAGGGTAAGGGCGGCAACGTTCCTCACATCATGGCCGGTACGGGCAGCAACAGCACCGCCGAGGCCCTTGGATTGACCGAGTTCGCCAAGGATGTCGGGGCTGACAGCGCTCTGTTGGTTTCGCCTTACTACAACAAACCCACGCAGCCCGGCTTGCTCGCACATTTCCGCCGTATCGCCGAAGTGGACATCCCCCAGGTGGTTTACAACATCCAGGGACGGACCGGCGTGAACATCGCCAACGACACCCTCTTCGAGTTGATGAAGGAAGAGAACATCGTTGCCGTCAAGGAAGCCAGCGGGAACTTGTCACAGATTTCCGACATCATCCGTTTACGCCAGGACGGGTTCAAGGTCTTCAGTGGTGACGACAACCTCACCTTCGCCATCATGTTGTTGGGTGGCGATGGCGTGATCTCGGTCTTAGCCAACATTGCCCCCAAACTCTGCCGCCAGCTCACCGACGCGTGCGCCGCTGGACGTTTGGAGGAGGCTCGCGAACTCCATCATCGTCTCACCCCGATGGTGAAGGCTCTCTTTGCCGAGACCAACCCCATCCCGGTCAAGGTCGCCGTCAACATCCTGGCTGAAGCCGGTGTCGAGGGAGTGGCTTCGGGCGGGGCGTTGCGTATGCCGATGGGGCCGGTATCGCCTGCAACCGTCGATCTACTCAAAAAAGAGATGAAGGCCCTCCAACTGATTTAGAGGGCCATTCAGGAACACAGTCCGGTACTCCAGTTCCCGTGTTCCCGAGTGAAATGGAGCCGTTAGACTCCATTTTGTATCGAGGGGCACGGTTCGAGGGGTGCTTTCTCTGGCTCACCTCTGCCGGCACCGGTCGAAATAGGCCCATGTCGACTCGGCCGCTCTCCGCCACGTGAACGATTCCGCGTGTTGTCGCAGGGTGCTCGCCGCTGGCGGCGCTTCCAGCACATCTTTGATCGTGGCCGTCCAGGCTTCCGCATCGTCGAGTGGTGCGTACCGGGCCGCTTCACCGCCGATCTCCCGGCACACGGGGATATCCGAGGCGGCGACAGGCGTTCCACTGGCCATGGCCTCTAAGACCGGAAGACCGAACCCTTCGTACAGTGTCGGGAAGAGCAGCGCCGCCGCACCGCGGTAAAGCGCGGGCAGATGTTCGTGCGGCACATACCCCAGACGCTGGACGCCCGGTGTTCGCGCGATTCGGTCGCGGACCTTGTCGCTACACCAACCGTCCCCGCCCGCGACGATCAGCGGTGGGGCGTCGATCTTCTGCCGGAGCGTGCTGTACAGGTCTAACAGAAAGCCGTAGTTCTTGCGGGGTTCCAGTGTCCCCACGGCAAGCAGGTAGTCGCCGTGGATGTCGTGTTGATTCAGCACGGCCGCGTCGTCGCTCTTCTCGACGGTGAACCGTCCGAGGTCCACACCTTCATGGATCACGATGCTGTTCGATTCGCGCCCCGAAGCCAGTTCGATCCAATCCCGGCGAGTCGATTCCGACACACAGATCGCGCCCGTGGCCGACCTTGCCGCGTGCCGCAGCGAGCGGCCCCACGCCAAACGGTACTGTCTGGGCAGAATCCACGCATACCGCTCGAAGGCCAGGTCGTGGATGGTGACGACCGTGGTGATACCGCCCAGATACCGGGGAGCCACACTCAGCGGTGAGAACCAGAGGTCGGGTCTTCTCTTCTCGCATCGCAGCCGAAGTGGAAGCAGTCCGTGCTCCCATGCCGGGCGGAACCACATCGGTGTCGGGAAGCGAATTACACGCGTTTCCACGTGACGGGGGGGGCGTATCTGTCCAGATTGATGCAACGGGTAGGGGACGGTGAGAGTAGAGCAGCCATTCGGTCTCGGGCCGCTCCGCCGCCAGGGCTGACAACAGCGACCGTGTATACGTGGCCACTCCTGTCTGTTCTTCGCCCAAGACTCGTGCGTCAACCGCAATTCGATCCACCATAGGCGTGACCTTTTGGAGCCAATCGGAGTAGTCTCTATCGAGAGTTCTGTCTCTCCGTTCACGAGTCGTACGGCTGACAGGACTCATCATTGAGGGTAGATGAAACCCCGAGTGTTGAGATATGGGAGCGTGGCGGGCATACTCCCACATGAACGACGCTCGGCCGCGATTGAGGAGACACAATATGACAGAACAGGCGACAAACCAAACCTCCGACGACAAGGATGCGCCCCAAGTCGCCGTCGAAACCGGCGCGGTGGCTGAGGCCGACGACACAACCTATGATGAGCGTGAGGCCTACGGGTGGGAGTTCCACAAACTTCCCTTGCTCATTGCCGCGGTGCTGACCGTGCTCTTCTACGCCTTCGTCTTCTTCTACGTCAAGTACTGACCGGCGTCCTTCCGGTCCGCAACCGGCCCCACGCTTCCCAAGCCAGCCAAAGGTAGACGGGTAGATACTCGATCCACCGCACCCAGTCGATATAGCCCCCGTCCAAGAAGTAGTGGTAGTTCAGAAACGTGACTCCGGTTAGCAGCAGCCATGGCCCCCGTGGAGTCAGGACCAGCCACGGAATGAGCCACCCGACGTACCACGGATTCGTCACCGGACTACACAAAAGCATCGCACCGATCGTTCCCAGTGTGGCCGCGCTGAGGTCGGGATATGCGTTCTTCTGACTGGGCCGCGTCCGGTTCCAGGACCACCATACGATCCCCAACCAGATCGCCCCAAACAGGCTTGCCGCCAGGAGTTTCGCCAGCAGAAACGCATCCAGGCGGAAACCCCATCCCCGAAGATGAAACAGAATCCGGGCCTCCGGCTCGCCATAGCCGGGGACCCCGCACTGCATCAGACCGCCCTCGAACAGCGACACCAGGCTGGAGTTGAACTCCCAGTGATGCCCGAACGTCACCAAGCCGGTGAACGTGGCTCTTCCCGCTGCGAACCCAGGACCGCGATCCTCCAGACCCTCCATCCCCGTCGGCCCGGCCGCGCCGGTGAGTCCGGAGAAGGGAAGCGTCAGCACCACCACTGTGAGCACCGCCGCCGCCAGGCCCTTCCAGCCCAGCTGGCGCAACCAGATCGGAAGCAGGATCACCGGCATCAATTTCGTCGCGATTGCCGCACCCAGCGTCACACCCACCGCGAACAGACGGCGTCGTGGTGGGGAGGCACTGTCCACCCGCCCCATGGGGGGGAGCAACAGCAGGAATGCACCCGTCAGGAGTGTCATCATCAGGATGTCGAAGTGACCCGTGTTGATGTACTCCTTGAGCGCCAGCGGCGACCAGGCGTAGATCGCGATCCGTTCGCGGGGGAGCTCCAACCGCGTCAGACAGAGCAAAAGCAGCCGGATCAGGCAGGCGTCCAGCAGCAGCGTCAACACACGCCAGGCCCACAGAGAGCCCGGTCCGATAAACGCGGCCGCGGCGAATGTCAGCTGAGCGAAAGGGAAGTAGATCGTGGGAACTGTCGCGTTGTTGATCCGGTCGAAATTCTCCGACACCGCCGGGCTGCTCTCGCGGAGTGCGTTCAACGACTCCAGTTCGTCCCACAGCCCGGGCGCGAAGCGCAGAGGTTCCGTCTCGTACGAGCGGATTTCGGAAGGTGCGAACTTATAGGGATTCAGACCGTGGGCCAAAACCACACCGTCCCACAGATACCGGCAGTGATCCGTCTCTTGGATCGGGACGCTTGGCAGCAGCAGCAGACGCATAACCGCCGCCCAAGCCAGAATCGGCCACAGGCCCAGCCGAAGACGCTGGCGGACAATGGCCCAAACCGACAACGCGTACACTGCGAATAGCGCCAAGGCCAAACCGATGAACAGGCACTTCTCCGTCTTCGCCCAGGGCGTGACGTCCAGCGTCATCCATCGTGACATCCACGACAGGAGACCCAGGCCGACGGCGATCGTCGCGGCCGGAAGATGGTCTGCCCAGCGCGGGGCGCGCTTCGCCATCAGGAGTTCTTCGGTCGAACCACTTCAGACCACAGGTCCAGCAAGAAGCAGAGCAGGCAGGCGAGAGCGAAACCGATGAGCGCCCCCGAAACGGTCATCTGTTTGCGCTCTGGGCTGAACAGCCGGTCGGGTTTCTGCGCGGCCTCGATCCGGAGATCGGCGACGCTACCCTTTTCCATCGCGGCCAGAAGCATTTGGGCTTGCTGGAGGTTGGGCTGAAGCTGCGCCAGGTTGGCCTCTTGGGCCCCGCGTCTTCTCTCCAGGTCTTCCAAAACCGTCCGGTGTTTCCGCAATTCCACTCCCTGAGTTCTCAGCTCACTCTCGATTTTCTCGATCTGTTGGTCGAGACGGTTCAACTCTTCTGTGGGCGCGCCATCGGCCAGTTCGCGCTGGTACCGAGGAACGAGCGCGTTCGTGAAGCCTTCGCCCGGCCGGAAACTCTGCCGACGGGATACGGACGAGCGTTCCGACCACATTGGCGTCTCTTCGGGGTCTTCGACATCGATCATACCCCGGTGGGCGGTTGTTCTTTCCTCGCTGGCGATGACCCCGTACAAGATCAGTCGTGTGGCTACCACACGCGTTTCGAGGATATCCACCGCGTGTTTCGTCAGATAGACGTCTCGCTGTTGGCTCAGGCGCGACAGTTCGGCGTGGCTCTTCTCTGCCGCCAACAGGACCTTCGACGTCTCGTTGTCGATCACATCCCGCACGATCTTCTCCGCGCGGTATCGGAAGACGCGGAGCCAAAGATTCGTCATCGCCTGCGCTTCCTCCGGTGTGGAGGCCTCACCGTAGACGTCGATCAGCGGCGAATACTCTGTTTCCAGGTTGGTTTCCTTCGTGATCGTGGTATGTGCTGAGAGCCGTCCCACCAGCGCGTAAGGCGATGTCGCGCGGATTGTCGAGGCGTTCATGCTCTCGATCGCTCGCAATTCCTCTTCGTTCATCAAACTCAAGATGGCGAGGAACTGCAAACTCGGCTCCGTCAACGACCAGACTTGGCTCTCTGCTTCCGGGAGTTTCCTCAGATTCGGGTCCCCTGGGGCGAGCAGAGTCTGCCCCAACTGGCGAATATCCGCTTTCGCCACCAGGGTCAGCGCGTCTTTCTGGCCGACTTTCTCACCCACAGCCTTCTCGAGGGCCACGAGACTCTCCGTCTTGGCCGAAGTGCTCGCGGACGGACCGGAAGAGCCTGTCAGCGCGGTCAGCGTCTGGTTGAGCGCCAGCGTCCACCCCAGAACTTCGTTCATGGCGTCCGGTGACGTCATCATTGAGCGCACCTCTGAAACCGTCACCGGCTTCGGCAGCAGGCCCAGCGTTTCCTTATAGTTTGGAACCGCCACGGTGACCGTGGTATGCGCGCGGTACGTTTCCGGAAGCCGGAGGCTCACTCCTGCCGCAAGCGCCGCGAAAACGGCGGTCAAGACGACGATGAACCAGCGGCGGACGTAAAGGACGCGAAAGAAGGAGACGAGGTTGTATACGGGGACAGTTTCGGGCATCTTGTTCTCATCAAGTCTTCGGATTGGATAAGATACATTCTAGTATGAACCCGGAATCGAAAACTGTGAACCGGAATCCATCCACGCCGCGCCCGATTCCAGGCGGCGGGTCCGGCTGGGGCAGATATCGAAAGACGAACATCTCATCGAACTGATGCCGCCCAAAGAAACGCCTCCCCTCCAACCTGGCACGATAGCATCGGACTTCGGCCACGGGCCTCGCGACGTTCTTTCACCGTGGTCCATCGAGCGCCAGCTGCCCTGGTTGGCGATGTTGTTCGTGGCGGCCTTCTTCACCATTGTCAAGGACCCAAAACTCCTCTTCCTACTGGTCGGTGGGTTCGGCTTTCTGTTGCTGTTGGTTTTTGCCAGGGACTGGGTGATTCTAGGAATCTTCGCTCTGCTCCCATTCTCACTGGAAATCGATATCACCTCTTCGACATCCATCACCCTCCCCACCGAGGCGCTGATTCCGGCCACGGTCGGTGCTCTCTTCGTTTCGACTCTCATCACCGGACGGTTCCGATACATCGCCTCGCCGATCAACTGGGCGATCGCCGCCTATTTTGGGCTGGCGATGATCTCGATCTTCTGGAGTCACGCGTTTGTCAGCACGGCAAAAGCCATCATTCGCGAGGGGGGGTATGTTCTTTCGGCGTTCTATTTATTCCAGGTCTACGCCACCAATCGTCGCCGGTTGATGATTTTCCTCGTCGCGACTCTCGTCACGCACATGCTTCTCACGTTGTATGGATTCGGAACCCAGGCTGTTGGAGGCATACGAATCTATGACGATATCGCCATGCCGTTCTTTGAAAACCACTGCATCTATGCGGCCTATCTCTGTGTCACATTTTGTTTCCTCATTGCGTTTGCCATGACCGGAACGCGCGGAACTTGGCAACTGGTCTGTGCTTTGTGTGCGGCGGTTGTCGGGCTGGCTGTCGGGCTGACATTTGTCCGTGCCTCTTGGATATCGCTCGTCGTCGTCTTGGGCTATTTCATTGTGAGATTGCGGCGCAGAAGCGTTGGGGTGGATCTCCTCGTCTTGCTCATGGCCGCCGTGTCACTTTCGCTGCTTGTGTTAGCTTCCACTGACATCGGCGAACTGATCTGGCAGAGGATCACCACCGTGGGCGACACGCAATACGTCTCCAATCACGATCGCATCGACCGTTGGATGGCGGCCTACCGCATGTGGATCGATCACCCTGCCACCGGAGTCGGCTATGGAGCCTACCCCGACATCTACAGTAAATACGTCTTTTTCCAGGAAGCCTATTCCACCGAGATTCGTATGGGTGCGCACAATCTCTACTTGGAAATAATGGCCGAATTGGGGATTCCGGGCATCCTGATTTTCCTCACGCTTCTGATTACCTTCCGAAATGAGGCTACCGCCGTGCAGAACCGTACCGGCGATCCCGTGATCCAGGCTTGCATGTTGGGGGCCAAAGCGGGCATGCTCTCGATTCTTGTCCACTCGTTTTTTAACAATTTGGGTCCATCCGACAAAATCAGCTTGACTCTTTGGCTGCTTTTCTCGATCGTCTTGGTCTGCAAACGGATCACGTATGAAGTGGGGCCTCTGCCGACAAGGGAAACGGTGTCGAGCGATGATTGACGGCTTCGAACGAATCGTCACAGTCCACCCCTCCTACCTCAATGACTTTGTCATCCGAGCCAGCCTG